>NZ_JAMJFW010000026.1:0-68368 GCF_023544405.1 Enterobacter cloacae complex sp. OE43NF | reverse complement strand
GAGCAGCACGCCGACGTGAAATTGTTTATGGAAAAGGCCAGCCATAAGAATATCAACGCAATAATAATTATTGGGACTGATGATTCCACCATCTTTAAACTGGCGAGCACGCTGAATAAGCCCTGCGTATTGATTAACTCCGTTGATCGGGATCGGGTGCTGGACGCCGTATCACCCGATCACCGGGCGATTGGTTTCACCGCCATGCAGTACCTTTTTGAGCAGGGGCACCGCCGTGTGCTCACGCTCACCTGCCTGCGGCGTGAGACGCTGTATGCGCGTCTGGACGGCATTAAAGAGGCGTACCGCCATTTTCACGTGGCCTTTGATCCCCAGCGTGATTTGCTGGTGACGGAGTGGTTTACGGCAGAGGAGGCCGAGCGGGCGCTGGATGCATGGGTGTTAAGTCATGACAGATCGCAGTGGCCAGAGGTGATTTTCCCGAACAGTACCAGCATGACGGAGGGGGTGATCAGGGCGTTAACGCGCCACGGGCTGCGCATTCCGGAAGACATTTCGCTCATTACGACCGATTTTGCATGGAATTTAGCGCACCGTCTGGAAAAACCGATCACGGGCGTCACGGTGCCCTGCCGCGAGCTGGGGATTGAGGCCGTACACCTGCTGCAAACGCGGCTCAACCGACCTCAGGCGCCGGTCTATAACCTGCTGTTGCAGGGCAAAGTCATGGATTACGGCTCAGTCAGTAATGCCACGCGCCACGCGGCTCGCGTGGCGCTGGATCAGTAATCAGGCAAGCTGAGGCGGCAGGCACACGCCGATGCCACCAATTCCGCAGTAGCCGTACGGATTTTTGTGCAGATACTGCTGGTGGTCGTCCTCGGCATAGTAGAACGGTTTCGCGGTGGTGATTTCCGTTGTCACCTCGCGCGTATCACCTGCGTCGCGCATGGCCTGCTGGAAACGCTCCTTACTGGCGAGTGCGGCGGCTTCCTGCTCAGGCGTGAGCGGATAAATCGCCGAACGATACTGGGTGCCATGGTCATTACCCTGACGCATACCCTGCGCCGGGTCGTGGTTTTCCCAGAATACCTGCAGCAGCTGTTCATAGCTGATGACGGACGGGTCGTATACCACGCGTACGGCTTCAGCATGGCCGGTCTCGCCGGAGCAGACTTCGCGGTAGGTGGGGTTTGGCGTATATCCGCCCGTGTAGCCCGCCGCGGTGCTGTAGACGCCAGGCAACTGCCAGTAGAGGCGTTCCACGCCCCAGAAGCAGCCCATGGCAAACAGGGCGATTTCCATGCCTTCAGGTACGTTGGTCATGGAATGGCCATTCACGGCGTGTAAGGTTGCGACTGGCATAGGGGTGTTGCGTCCCGGTAATGCATCTGCTTGTGAAACCAGATGCTTTTTGTCGAATAAACTCACGATGGGGCCTCCCGGGGTGCGATGTTTCGGTTAAGGTTGTCACGAAGCGTTTAATTGAACACAATAAATGCGCTGAATGAGTCTAGATTTAATCATAAGAAATATTTGGGTGTTACACCCTTTTTCAACCCGAGAATTGGGTTTTTTGGCTAACAGGCCGTATTTTGCCGCGGAGCGGCACTTCATTTGCTTCCAGGGTGGAAACAGGGATATTCAGGAGAGAACGTGACAAAAATCCGCCAGTTATGTTTGGTCAGTGTCTTGCTGACAAGCGGGGTTGCCAGCGCGGCGAATGTCCGTTTGCAGGTTGAGGGGTTATCCGGGGCGCTGGAAAAAAACGTGCGTGCACAGCTGTCGACGATTGAAAGTGACGAAGTGACGCCGGACCGGCGTTTTCGTGCACGCGTGGATGACGCGATACGCGAAGGGCTAAAAGCCCTGGGATATTACGAACCCACCATCGATTTCGATCTCCGCCCACCGCCAAAAAAGGGGCGGCAGGTGCTTATTGCCCGCGTCTCGCCGGGTGAGCCGGTGCTGATAGGCGGCACCAATGTGGTGTTACGCGGCGGCGCGCGTACCGATCGCGATTATCTGGATCTGCTCAGTACGCGGCCTAAAATCGGTACCGTACTGAATCATGGTGATTACGACAGTTTCAAAAAATCACTGACGAGCGTCTCCTTACGCAAGGGCTACTTCGACAGCCAGTTCAATAAAAGCCAGCTGGGCATTGCGCTGGGCAGACGCCAGGCTTTCTGGGATATCGACTATGACAGCGGCGAACGCTACCGCTTTGGCGACGTGACGTTCGAAGGCTCGCAAATTCGTGAAGAGTACCTGCAAAACCTCGTGCCGTTCAAAAAGGGTGACTACTACCATTCACGCGATCTGGCCGAGCTGAACCGCCGCCTGTCGGCAACCGGGTGGTTTAATTCGGTGGTCGTTGCGCCGGAGTTTGAAAAGGCCCGCAAAACCAAGGTATTACCGCTGCACGGTGTGGTGTCGCCACGCACCGAAAACACCATTGAGACCGGGGCTGGCTATTCAACGGACGTGGGGCCGCGCGTGAGGGCGACCTGGAAAAAGCCGTGGATGAACTCGTACGGCCATAGCCTGACCACCAGTGCCAGTATCTCAGCCCCGGAGCAACAGCTCGACTTCAGCTACAAAATCCCGCTGCTGAAGAACCCGCTTGAGCAGTATTACCTGGTCCAGGGGGGCTTTAAGCGTACCGATCTGAACGATACCGAGTCGGATTCCACCACGCTTGCCGTATCCCGATTCTGGGATCTCTCCAGCGGCTGGCAGCGCGCCATTAACCTGCGCTGGAGTCTTGACCACTTTACCCAGGCCAACGTCACCAACACCACCATGCTGCTCTATCCGGGGGTGATGATCAGCCGTACCCGCTCACGCGGCGGCCTGATGCCGACCTGGGGCGATTCCCAGCGTTACTCTATCGATTACTCCAACACCATGTGGGGTTCCGATGTGGATTTCTCGGTGATTCAGGCGCAAAACGTCTGGATCCGCACGCTGTATGACAAACACCGCTTTGTGATGCGCGGGAACCTCGGCTGGATTGAAACCGGCGACTTCGACAAAGTCCCGCCTGACCTGCGCTTCTTCGCCGGGGGCGACCGCAGTATCCGCGGCTACAAATACAAATCCATCGCGCCTAAAGATGATGATGGCAAGCTGATCGGTGCCTCCAAGCTGGCGACCGGCTCGCTGGAGTACCAGTACAACGTCAGCGGAAAATGGTGGGGCGCCATGTTTGTGGACGGCGGCGAAGCGGTGAGCGATATCCGCCGCAGCGATTTCAAAACCGGCGCGGGCGTGGGCGTGCGCTGGCAGTCGCCCGTCGGGCCCATCAAGCTCGACTTCGCTGTGCCGGTGGGTGACAAAGAAGAACACGGTTTACAGTTTTACATCGGTCTGGGGCCTGAATTATGAGTTTATGGAAGAAGATAAGCCTCGGAGTACTGATTTTTATCGTGCTGCTGCTCGGTACGGTGGCGTTTCTGGTGGGCACGACAACCGGCCTGCATCTGCTGTTTAACGCGGCGAACCGCTGGGTACCCGGGCTGGAAATCGGCCAGGTGACGGGCGGCTGGCGCGATCTACGTCTGAAGAATATTCGCTACGAGCAGCCTGGCGTTGCGGTCAACGCGGGCGAGTTTCACCTTGCCGTCAGGCTAGGTTGCCTGCGGGACAGTAAGCTCTGCGTCAACGACCTGTCGCTAAAAGATGTGAACGTGGCGATTGATTCGGAGAAAATGCCGAAATCAGCGCCGGTTGAAGAAGAGGACAGCGGCCCGCTGAATCTCTCGACGCCGTACCCGATTGCGCTTTATCGGGTGGCGCTGGACAACGTCAATGTCAAAATCGATGACACCACCGTATCGGTGATGGATTTCACCTCCGGCCTGCGCTGGCAGGAGAAAAACCTCACCCTGACGCCAACCACCCTGCAGGGATTGCTGATCGTGCTGCCGAAGGTGGCGGACGTGGCGCAAGAGGAGATCGTCGAGCCGAAGATCCAGAACCCACAGCCGGAAGAGAAACCGCTGGGTGAAACGCTGAAAGATCTGTTCTCGAAGCCCGTCCTGCCGGAGATGACGGACGTGCACCTGCCGCTGAACCTGAATATCGAAGCGTTCAAGGGCGAGCAGTTGCGTCTGACTGGCGACACCGATCTCACGGTCTATAACATGTTGCTGAAGGTCAGCAGCATCGACGGCAACATGAAGCTCGACGCGCTGGATATCGACACCAACCAGGGCTCTGTCAATGCCTCGGGTCATGCCCTGCTGCGTGACAACTGGCCGGTGGATATTACCCTGAACAGCGCGCTCAACATCGATCCGCTGAAAGGCGAAAAAGTGAAGGTCAAGGTGGGCGGCGCGCTACGCGACAAGCTGGATGTCGGGGTGAATCTCTCCGGCCCGGTGGACATGGTCCTGCGCGCGCAAACCCAGCTGGCGGAAGCCGGACTGCCACTTAACCTTGAGGTGGTCAGCAAGCAGCTGTACTGGCCGTTCACCGGCGAAAAACAGTTCCAGGCCGATGACCTGAAGCTGAAGCTGAGCGGCAAGATGACCGATTACACGCTGTCGTTCCGTACCGCCGTGAAGGGCCAGGACGTGCCACCCGCCACGATCACGCTGGATGCAAAAGGGAATGAACAGCAGGTTAATCTCGACAAACTGACCGTTGCGGCGCTGGAAGGCAAAACCGAGCTGACCGCGCTGCTCGACTGGCAGCAGGCGATCAGCTGGCGCGGTGAGCTGAAGCTCTCGGGGATTAACACGGCGAAAGAGGTGCCGGACTGGCCGTCAAAACTGGACGGTCTTATCAAAACTCGCGGCAGCCTGTACGGCGGCACGTGGCAGATGGATGTCCCGGAAATCAAGCTCACCGGTAACGTGAAGCAGAACAAGGTTAACGTAGAAGGTTCGCTCAAAGGCAACAGCTACCTGCAGTGGGTGATCCCGGGTCTGCACGTGGTGCTGGGGCGCAACACGGCGGATATCAAAGGCGAGCTGGGGGTGAAAGATCTGAACCTCGACGCCACTATCGATGCGCCGAATCTGGATAACGCCCTTCCGGGGCTTGGCGGCACGGCGAAGGGGCTGCTTAAGGTGCGCGGCACGGTGGATGCACCGCAGTTGCTGGCGGATATCACGGCCAGTAACCTGCGCTGGCAGGAGCTGTCCATCGCCCGCGTTCGCGTTGACGGGGATGTGAAATCCACCGATCAGATCGGCGGTAACCTGAACCTGCGCGTGGAGCGCATTTCTCAGCCAGACGTGAACATTAATCTGGTGACCCTTGACGCCAAAGGCAACGAGAAGCAGCACGACCTCCAGCTGCGCGTGCAGGGCGAGCCGGTTTCCGGGCAGCTTCACCTGACGGGGAGCTTCGACCGCAAGGCGGAGCGCTGGAAAGGGACGCTCGACAATACCCGTTTCAACACCCCGGTAGGGCCATTGGTGCTGTCACGCGCTATTGCCCTGGACTACCGCAATGCCGAACAAAAGATCAGCATTGGCCCACACTGCTGGACCAACCCGAATGCGGAGCTGTGTGTGCCGCAGACCATCGACGCGGGAGCGGAAGGGCGCGCGCAGATCACCCTCAATCGTTTTGATCTGGCGATGTTAAAACCGTTCATGCCGGATACCACTCAGGCGAGCGGCGTCTTTAGCGGGAAGGCCGATGTGGCCTGGGACACCACCAAAGAGGGGCTGCCACAGGGCAGCGTGACGCTTTCTGGCCGCAACGTGAAGGTGACACAGGATGTCAACAACGCGCCGCTGCCGGTGGCGTTTGATACCCTGAACCTGAGCGCCGATCTACACAACAACCGCGCCGAGCTGGGGTGGCTTATCCGCCTGACCAATAATGGCCAGTTCGACGGTAAGGTGCAGATTACCGACCCACAAGGGCGACGTAATCTGGGCGGGAACGTCTCTATTCGCAACTTCAACCTGGCGATGGTTAACCCGATTTTCTCGCGCGGTGAAAAAGCGGCGGGGATGCTCAACGCGAACCTGCGGCTGGCGGGCAACGCGCAAAGCCCGCAGCTGTTCGGCCAGATGCAGCTAAACGGTGTGGATATCGACGGCAACTTTATGCCGTTCGATATGCAGCCAAGCCAGATTACGATGAACTTCAATGGGATGAGCTCAACGCTGAACGGCTCGGTGCTGACCCAGCAGGGGCAAATCAACCTCAGCGGTGACGCCGACTGGAGCCAGCTTGATAACTGGCGCGCCCGTATCGCCGCGAAAGGCAGCAAGGTGAGGATCACCGTACCGCCGATGGTACGTCTGGATGTCTCGCCGGATATCGTCTTTGAAGCAACGCCGAGCCTCTTTACCCTCGACGGGAACGTGGACGTGCCGTGGGCGCGCATCGTGGTTCACGAGGTGCCGGAAAGCGCGGTGGGCGTCTCCAGTGATGAAGTGATGCTCGACGATAACCTCAAGCCGATTAATCAGCAAAGCGCGGGCATTCCGATCAACAGCAATCTTACCGTGCATGTGGGGAATAACGTTCGTCTGAACGCGTTTGGGCTGAAGGCACGCCTGACGGGTGACCTGAAAGTGGCGCAAGACAGACAGGGGCTTGGCCTCAACGGGCAGATCAACATTCCTGAAGGGCGCTTCCATGCTTATGGTCAGGATTTGATTGTGCGTAAAGGTGAACTGCTGTTCTCCGGTCCGCCGGATCAGCCGCTGCTCAACATTGAAGCGATTCGTAACCCGGAAGCGACAGAAAACGACGTGATTGCGGGCGTGCGCGTCACCGGTTCGGCCGACGAACCGAAGGCGGAGATCTTCTCCGACCCGGCGATGTCCCAGCAGGAAGCACTCTCTTACCTGCTGCGTGGTCAGGGCCTGGATAGCGGCCAAAGCGACAGTGCAGCGATGACCTCAATGTTAGTGGGTCTGGGGGTTGCACAAAGTGGTCAGGTTGTGGGTAAAATCGGTGAGACGTTCGGCGTAAGCAATCTGGCGCTGGACACCCAGGGCGTGGGTGACTCCTCGCAGGTGGTGGTCAGCGGCTATGTACTGCCGGGTCTGCAGGTAAAATATGGCGTGGGGATCTTTGACTCGCTGGCAACTCTCACGTTACGCTATCGCCTGATGCCTAAGCTATATCTGGAAGCAGTGTCCGGCGTAGACCAGGCACTTGATCTGCTCTATCAGTTTGAGTTTTAGCAATGCGAATATTTGTCTACGGCAGTTTACGAACCAAGCAAGGCAACAGTCACTGGATGACCAATGCCCTGTTGCTTGGGAATTACAATATCGAAAACTACCAGTTGTACAGCCTGGGCCACTATCCAGGCGCGGTTCCCGGCGAAGGAACAGTACACGGTGAAGTTTATCGTATTGATAACGCGACACTTGCTGAACTTGATGCCTTGCGCACCAGGGGCGGTGAATACGCGCGCCAGTTGATCCAGACGCCGTACGGAAGTGCGTGGATGTACGTCTACCAGCGTCCGGTCGAAGGGTTAACGCGGATTGTAAGCGGTAACTGGTTAGACAGAGACCAGTACTGAAAAAACAACGCCACCGTGAGGTGGCGTTGTTTTTTGTGCCTCTTGCCGGGGGCGTAGCGCACCCGGGAGAAACTCTCCAGCCACAAAAAAGCCCCGACCAGCGGGGCTTTATCGATGTGCGGTAAGAATTACTTCTTAGCAGCGCGTTCGAAAGAGGCGATGATTTCTGCTTTCGCCGCTTCTGCGTTGTCCCAGCCGTCAACTTTAACCCACTTGCCTTTTTCGAGGTCTTTGTAGTGCTCGAAGAAGTGAGTGATCTGCGCTTTCAGCAGTTCTGGCAGGTCGTTCACATCTTTGATGTGATCGTACTCTTTGCTCAGCTTGGTGTGCGGTACCGCAACCAGTTTCGCATCTTCGCCGGATTCGTCGGTCATTTTCAGCACGCCAACTGGGCGGCAGCGAATGACTGCGCCTGGCTGCAGTGGGTATGGCGTTGGTACCAGCACGTCAACCGGGTCACCGTCCAGAGACAGGGTGTGGTTGATGTAACCGTAGTTGCATGGGTAGAACATCGCGGTAGACATGAAACGGTCTACAAACAGCGCACCGCTCTCTTTGTCCACTTCGTATTTGATAGGATCTGCGTTAGCCGGGATTTCGATAACAACGTAGATGTCTTCTGGCAGTTCTTTACCCGCAGGGACGTTGAGTAAGCTCATGTCTGTGTCCTTTAAAATGGATGGTAAACAAGTGGCAGGTATTATAGCCAACTGGCGCTGAATGTCTCCGCCTGTTTTCGTCTTCTCACCGCGTTCGTCTCACTTTTCAGACCGATTCCATGGCAGAAAAATCCATAAACTCAGCCGCATTTTTCATGGAGAAATGAAAGCGATTACAAACTTGTGATTAACGTTTTATTCACTTTTCTGAAGTGTGATGTAACGCAATTCGTTACATATTTCATTGGCTATAGTCATTTCGCAGAACATCTTTTAACCAACAATAACTCACCCTACGAGGACGTTCATATGTGGAAGCGCTTACTTCTTGTCACAGCAGTTTCGGCAGCCATGTCGTCTATGGCGATGGCCGCACCTTTAACCGTAGGATTTTCGCAGGTCGGCTCTGAATCAGGCTGGCGTGCGGCAGAAACCAACGTTGCGAAAAGCGAGGCCCAGAAACGCGGCATCATGCTGAAGATCGCCGATGGTCAGCAAAAACAGGAAAACCAGATTAAAGCCGTGCGTTCGTTTATTGCGCAGGGTGTGGATGCCATCTTTATTGCGCCCGTTGTGGCCACCGGCTGGGAGCCTGTCCTGAAGGAAGCGAAAGATGCTGAGATCCCAGTCTTCCTGCTCGATCGTTCCATCGATGTAAAAGACAAATCTCTCTATATGACCACCGTGACCGCCAACAACGTTCTTGAAGGGCAATTAATTGGTGACTGGCTGGTGAAACAGGTGGATGGCAAGCCGTGTAACGTCGTTGAGCTGCAAGGTACGGTCGGCGCGAGCGTGGCCATCGACCGTAAGAAGGGGTTTGCTGAGGCCATCTCCAAAGCGCCAAACATTAAAATTATCCGTTCTCAGTCCGGCGACTTTACCCGCAGTAAAGGTAAAGAGGTCATGGAGAGCTTTATCAAGGCTGAAAACAACGGCAAGAACATCTGCATGGTTTACGCCCACAACGATGACATGGTGATCGGGGCGATTCAGGCCATTAAAGAAGCGGGCCTGAAACCGGGCAAAGATATTCTCACCGGCTCTATCGACGGCGTGCCGGACATCTACAAAGCGATGATCGACGGCGAAGCCAACGCCAGCGTGGAGCTCACGCCAAACATGGCCGGTCCGGCATTCGATGCGCTGGAGAAATTCAAGAAAGACGGCACGATGCCTGAGAAGGTGACGGTCACCAAATCCACCCTCTACCTGCCGGATACCGCGAAAGAAGAGTTAGAGAAGAAGAAAAATATGGGCTACTAAGCTCAGCCCCCTCACCCTAGCCCTCTCCCCGGAGGGGAGAGGGAAAAGGGCAGTTTGGGCAGAAAATTAAAGACTGGCACGAATAGTCCCCTCTCCCCTCCGGGGAGAGGGGCAGGGTGAGGGGGAAAACCATGACCACTGAACAACACCAGGAAATCCTCCGCACAGAGGGCTTGAGTAAATTCTTCCCCGGCGTAAAAGCGCTGGATAACGTTGATTTTAGCCTGCGACGCGGCGAGATCATGGCGTTGCTGGGCGAGAACGGTGCGGGGAAATCGACGCTGATTAAAGCCCTGACCGGGGTTTATCACGCGGATCGCGGCACCATCTGGCTGGAAGGTAACGCCATATCACCCAAAAATACCGCCCATGCGCAGCAGCTGGGGATCGGGACGGTGTACCAGGAGGTGAACCTGCTGCCGAACATGTCGGTCGCGGATAACCTGTTTATTGGCCGGGAGCCACGACGCTTTGGCCTGCTGCGCCGCAAGGAGATGGAAGCGCGGGCGACAAAACTGATGGCGTCTTACGGCTTCTCTCTCGACGTACGCGAGCCGCTGAACCGTTTTTCCGTCGCCATGCAGCAGATTGTCGCCATTTGTCGCGCTATCGACCTCTCGGCAAAAGTGCTGATCCTTGATGAGCCCACCGCCAGCCTCGATACCCAGGAAGTGGAGATGCTCTTTACCCTGATGCGCCAGCTGCGCAATCAGGGCGTGAGCCTGATCTTCGTCACCCATTTCCTCGATCAGGTGTATGAGGTGAGCGATCGCATTACGGTACTGCGCAACGGCAGTTTTGTCGGCTGCCGCGACACCCGCGAGCTGCCGCAGATTGAACTGGTCAAAATGATGCTCGGCCGCGAGCTGGAGTCCAATGCGCTCCAGCGTGCCGGCCGTACGCTGCTGAGTGAGAAACCGGTCGCCGCGTTCAGTGATTTCGGCAAGAAAGGGGTGATCTCGCCGTTTAACCTGGAGGTGCGCCCCGGTGAAATTGTCGGTCTGGCGGGCCTGTTAGGCTCGGGCCGTACCGAAACCGCCGAGGTGATCTTCGGGATCAAGCCTGCAGACAGCGGCACCGCGCTGATCAAAGGTAAACCGCAAACCCTGCGCTCGCCACATCAGGCCTCCTGTCTGGGTGTGGGCTTCTGCCCGGAAGACAGAAAAACGGATGGCATTATTGCCGCCGCCTCGGTGCGGGAAAATATCATTCTGGCCTTACAGGCGCAGCGCGGCTGGCTGCGGCCGATCCCACGGAAAGAGCAAAACGCCATTGCCGAGCGCTTTATTCGCCAGCTCGGTATCCGTACCCCGAGCGCAGAACAGCCGATAGAGTTCCTCTCCGGGGGCAACCAGCAGAAGGTACTGCTTTCCCGCTGGCTGCTGACCAAACCTCAGTTCCTGATCCTCGATGAACCGACCCGCGGCATTGACGTGGGGGCGCACGCCGAAATTATCCGCCTTATTGAAACCCTGTGCGCGGACGGGCTGGCGCTGCTGGTCATCTCGTCTGAACTGGAGGAGCTGGTGGGCTATGCCGATCGCGTCATCATCATGCGCGATCGCAAGCAGGTGGCAGAGATCCCGCTGGATAAACTGTCCGTTCCGGCAATCATGAATGCCATCGCGGCGTAAGGAGTGAATCGTGATGTCTCGTTCGCTTTCGCAAACTGGCGAAACAAAACGCCGCTTCAACTGGCCGACCGGCACGCCGCAAATCGCCGCGCTGCTGGTGGTGTTGCTGGTCGATAGCCTGGTCGCACCGCATTTCTTCCAGATAATCGTGCAGGATGGCCGCCTGTTCGGCAGCCCGATCGATATTTTAAACCGCGCCGCGCCGGTGGCGCTGCTCGCCATTGGTATGACGCTGGTGATCGCCACCGGCGGGATCGACCTTTCTGTTGGCGCGGTGATGGCCATTGCCGGGGCGACGGCAGCCTCAATGACCGTGGCCGGGCACAGCCTGCCGGTGGTGCTGCTGGCGGCGTTGGGCACCGGCGTGCTGGCCGGACTGTGGAACGGCATTCTGGTGGCGGTGCTCAAAATCCAGCCGTTTGTTGCCACGCTGATTTTGATGGTGGCCGGGCGCGGTGTCGCACAGCTCATCACCTCGGGGCAGATTGTTACCTTCAACTCGCCGAACCTGGCGTGGCTCGGGAGCGGCAAGCTGCTCTTCTTCCCCACGCCGGTGATCATTGCGCTGGTGACGCTGGTGGTGTTCTGGATCTTTACCCGCAAAACGGCGCTGGGCATGTTCATTGAAGCGGTCGGGATCAACATTCGTGCGGCACGCAACGCCGGAGTCAATACGCGGCTGATGGTGATGCTCACGTACGTATTGAGCGGCGTGTGTGCCGCCATCGCCGGGGTGATCGTCGCGGCAGATATTCGTGGGGCTGATGCCAACAACGCCGGGTTATGGCTGGAGCTGGATGCGATCCTGGCGGTGGTTATTGGCGGCGGATCGCTGATGGGCGGGCGCTTTAACCTGCTGCTCTCGGTAATTGGTGCGCTGATTATTCAGGGGATGAACACCGGGATCCTGCTTTCCGGGTTCCAGCCGGAACTCAACCAGGTGGTGAAAGCGGTGGTCGTGCTCTGCGTGCTGATCGTCCAGTCACCGCGCTTTGTCAGCATCATTAAGGGGATCCGTGGCCATGATAAAACGTAATTTACCGTTAATGATCACGCTGGGCGTGTTTGTGCTGGGCTATCTCTACTGCCTGACCCAGTTCCCGGGGTTCGCCTCGATGCGTGTGATTTGTAACATACTGACGGACAACGCCTTTTTAGGCATCATCGCGGTCGGCATGACCTTTGTGATCCTCTCCGGGGGGATTGATCTCTCCGTCGGATCGGTGATCGCCTTTACCGGTGTGTTCCTTGCCAAAGCGATCGGTTTCTGGGGCATCTCGCCGCTGGTGGCGTTTCCGCTGGTGCTGGTGATGGGCTGTGCGTTTGGTGCCTTTATGGGGCTTCTGATTGACGCGCTCAAGATCCCGGCCTTTATCATTACGCTTGCCGGAATGTTCTTCCTGCGCGGCGTGAGTTATCTGGTGTCTGAGGAGTCGATCCCGATTAACCATCCGGTGTACGACACGCTCTCCAGCCTGGCGTGGAAAATCCCCGGCGGGGGCCGCCTGAGCGCGATGGGGCTGCTGATGCTGGGCGTGGTGGTCATTGGTATCTTCCTTGCCCATCGCACCCGGTTTGGTAATCAGGTCTACGCTATTGGCGGCAACGCGACCTCGGCCAACCTGATGGGGATCTCCACCCGTAGCACCACCATCCGCATCTATATGCTCTCCACCGGGCTGGCGACGCTGGCGGGGATTGTCTTCTCCATTTACACCCAGGCGGGTTACGCGCTGGCCGGGGTTGGCGTTGAACTGGATGCGATTGCCTCTGTGGTGATTGGCGGCACGCTGCTCAGCGGCGGGGTGGGGACGGTGCTGGGAACACTGTTTGGCGTGGCAATCCAGGGGCTGATCCAGACCTATATCAACTTTGACGGCACGCTCAGCTCCTGGTGGACGAAAATCGCCATCGGCATTTTACTGTTTATTTTTATTGCCCTGCAGCGCGGTCTGACGGTGCTCTGGGAGAACCGCCAGAGCTCGCCTGTTACCCGCGTGAACACATCAGTAACAGAGCGATAACATGCTGAATTTGCTTAAAGTCTAAACATTTTCCGGTAGCGGCCGATACTCTTTTTTTATGCCCAGAAATATCTCGCTACCGGAAATAACATCATGCTTAAAACGCTATCGATTCGTACCGGCTTGCTCTCTTTACTGGCCGTTATGACCCTTCTGCTGCTGATTGTCAGCGGCATTGGCATTTATGCCCTCACACAGAGTTCTTCGTCACTTCAGCGCATCAACCACCTTCAGGGTGAGCAGATGGTGCAGCTCAATTCTGGCTATACGATGATCCTTCGTGCGCGCAACGAGGCGGGCCAGGCTGTCAGAATGATGGAAATTGGTCTGCTGGACGATGCCGCGAAATCGGTGAAAAGCATTAATCAGGAGATCGCCCTGGCGCAAAAAACGCTGAAAGGCGTGATCGACGCAGGCGTGGCCGATCCCCAGGGACAGCAGTTGCTGGATAAGGTGGCGGCCAGTCTGGCGGCCTATAACCAACAGGGGATCAACCCAATGCTGAAAGCGCTGAACGAACAGAGCGCAGACAGCTATTACGATCTGCTGGAGAGTAAGCTCATTCCGGTAGCAAAGCAGTTTGATAACGATATGCAGGCGTTCCAGATGTGGAGCGACGCGCGCGGGAAAGCGGAAGTCAGCGCCGTGCAGTCGAGCAAAACGCGGGTTCTGATCCTGATCGTTGTCGCGGCGCTGCTGACGGCAGGCATCATTGTGCTGGCCTGGCTGGTGCTGCGCCACATGCTGCTCAAGCCGCTCTCGGCGTCGATTGCGCAGCTGGAAAACGTCGCCGCGGGGGATTTAACCCACACGCTGAATGCCCCGGCGAGCCAGGAGTTCAACCGTCTGAACGCCGCCATCGAAGGCATGCGCCAGTCGCTGATGCACTCGGTGCTGCGGGTCCGCGATGCCAGCTCGCAAATTGATACCGGCAGCCGCGAGCTGACGGCGGGAAACAGGGATCTTGCCGAGCGCACGGAGTCCACCGCGACCTCGCTGGAGCAGACCGCCGCCAGCATGGAAGAGATCACCGCCACGGTGAAACTCAACGCGGATAACGCCGAGCAGGCGCACCAGCTGGCGAAATCTGTCTCGGATACTGCCGATCACGGCAGCGAAATGGTCTGCTATGTGATTGAGAAAATGCGCGATATCTCCGGCAGTTCGGCGCGGATTGCCGACATTCTGAGCGTTATTGACGGTATTGCCTTCCAGACCAACATTCTGGCGCTGAACGCCTCCGTGGAAGCGGCGCGTGCGGGCGAGCAGGGGCGCGGTTTTGCCGTCGTTGCGGGCGAGGTGCGCAATCTTGCCAGCCGCAGCGCCGATGCGGCAAAAGAGATCCGTTCACTTATCAGCGACTCGCAGACCCACGTTAATGAGGGCAGCGAGCTGGCGCAGCAGGCGGGCGAAACGATGGATGAGATCGCAACCGAAGTGCTGCGCATGACCAAACTGATGCGCGAAATTGCTACCGCGTCTCAGGAACAGAGCCGCGGCATTGAACAGGTGAATATTGCGGTAAATCAGATGGATGAAACCGCGCAGCAGAATGCGGCGCTGGTACAGCAATCCTCTGCCGCGACGCGCTCGCTGGAAGAGCAGTCGCGCCAGCTGATGGAAGCCATGTCATCATTTAAACTGACGACGCAGAGTGTCGCATAATATTCCCCGACCCTGGTACATTCTGTACCAGGGTATTATTCTCGGACGAATTAATCGCGCTAATATTATCGTGAATATTACCGAGTAATATTTCCAGCTGGTGGGTTAAGGTTAACGCTTTTTCCGTCGGTTCAAGATATAACCCTTTACGGATAAATAGCGGTTCAGCAAAAAGCTGGCTAAAGCGCTTCAACGCCAGGCTCACGGCCGGGCGTGACATCTCCAGCCGGACAGAGGCCTTCGCCATGCTGCCGCAGCGGACCACTTCAATAAAGACAGGAATAAGATTCAAATCGATGCCGGTATTGGCACGGGAATAATTTTTCGTCACGGGTACGCTCCAGGAAATATCTGTCAAACTGTTATGGAAATAATGCAGGAGCGAATCTGAATATTAAAGCGCGTTTTTTATAAACACTTATACAGTAAATTATATAAATGTATTGGGGAGCCAGAGCGGCTCCCCGGGAGAGGGATTACGCGTCCGGATACTCACGGATAAAACGTTCAACGTCTTCAACCATATGGTTGTTGCCGACGAAGAAGGAACGACGCTGGTGCAGACTTTCTGGCACGATGTCCAGAATGCGCTCTTTACCATCGCTCGCCTTGCCGCCCGCCTGTTCCGCCAGGAACGCCATCGGGTTGCATTCATACAGCAGACGCAGCTTCCCGTCCGGGTGGCTGGCGGTGCTTGGGTAGAGGTAAATGCCGCCTTTCAGCAGGTTACGGTGGAAATCCGCAACCAGGGAACCGATATAGCGGGAGGTGTAAGGGCGCTGCGTCGCTTTATCTTCTTCCTGGCAGAATTTAATGTACTTCTTCACGCCAGTCGGGAACTTGATGTAGTTACCTTCGTTGATGGAGTAGGTGTTTCCCTTCTCCGGGAAGCGCATACGTTCCTGACACAGGCAGAATACGCCCAGCGACGGATCGTAAGTAAAGGCATGAACGCCACAGCCGGTGGTGTAGACCAGCATGGTGGAGGAGCCATACACGACATAACCGGCAGCAACCTGCTGACTGCCAGGCTGCAGGAAATCTTCTTCTGTCACCGGCGTGCCAACAGGCGTGACGCGGCGGTAGATGGAGAAAATGGTACCGACAGAAACGTTAACGTCGATGTTGGAGGAGCCGTCCAGCGGATCCATCAGAACAACGTATTTCGCGTGTTCACACCCTTCGAATACGACAATTTCATCTTCTTCTTCAGAGGCGATACCCGCAACGATGTCGCGCGCGCGCAGTGCAGCTTTCAGTTTTTCATTTGCGAACAGATCGAGTTTCTGCTGAACCTCGCCCTGAACGTTCTCGGCACCGCTGGCACCCAGGATATCGACCAGACCGGCCTTGTTGATATCACGGTGGATGATCTTAGCGCCCAGCTTTATTGCCGACAGCAAAGCAGTGAGTTCACCGGTAGCATGAGAGAACTCGTGCTGCTTTTCGACAATAAATTCACCTAACGTTTTCATAACACTTTCCCTGCATCTTTGTGAGTAGAGCGATTGTATGTTCACTAAAACGACTAATGCCCAACAATCTTAACAAATATTCAAATAGTAGCGCAGAGGTGAATCGCGCCAGCAATATACGGATTTACCTGAAATGCGTTTCACACCCGCTAACATGTGAGTAAAATGTGCGCCACATTGAAGAAGGATAGTGACGTATGCGCATTCATATATTGGGGATTTGTGGCACTTTCATGGGCGGACTGGCAATGCTGGCGCGCTCGCTGGGCCATGAAGTGACAGGTTCGGACGCCAATGTGTATCCGCCGATGAGCACGCTCCTGGAAAAACAGGGCATCTCTCTGATTCAGGGTTATGATGCCAGCCAGCTGGATCCCGCGCCGGATCTGGTGATCATTGGCAACGCCATGACGCGAGGTAATCCGTGCGTTGAGGCGGTACTGGAACGCAATATTCCGTTCATGTCTGGCCCACAGTGGCTGCATGATTTCGTCCTGCGCGACCGTTGGGTTGTTGCCGTGGCCGGTACGCACGGCAAAACCACCACCGCCGGTATGGCGACCTGGATCCTTGAAGCCTGTGGTTACAAGCCGGGCTTTGTGATCGGTGGTGTTCCGGGCAATTTCGACGTGTCTGCGCGTCTGGGGGAGAGCCCGTTCTTTGTGATCGAAGCCGATGAGTACGACTGTGCGTTCTTCGACAAGCGCTCCAAGTTTGTACACTACTGCCCGCGCACGCTGATCCTCAACAACCTTGAGTTCGATCATGCGGATATCTTTGACGATCTGAAAGCCATTCAGAAACAGTTCCACCACCTGGTGCGCATCGTTCCGGGTCAGGGCCGTATCATCCTGCCGGAGAACGACATCAATCTTAAGCAGACCATGGCGATGGGCTGCTGGAGCGAGCAAGAGCTGGTGGGTGAGCAGGGCCACTGGCAGGCGAAAAAACTCAACGTGGATGCCTCGGAGTGGGAAGTGTGGCTCGACGGCGAGAAAGTGGGTGAGGTGAAGTGGGGCCTGGTTGGCGAACACAACATGCACAACGGCCTGATGGCAATCGCTGCCGCACGCCATGTGGGTGTTCAGCCTGCGGATGCGGCGAATGCACTGGGTTCGTTTATCAATGCCCGTCGCCGTCTGGAGCTGCGCGGTGAAGCCCACGGCGTGACGGTGTATGACGATTTCGCGCACCACCCAACTGCTATTCTGGCGACGCTTGCAGCGTTACGCGGCAAGGTCGGCGGTACCGCGCGCATTCTGGCGGTGCTGGAGCCACGCTCTAACACCATGAAAATGGGCATCTGCAAAGACGATCTCGCGCCATCCTTAGGACGTGCCGACGAAGTCTTCCTGCTGCAGCCGCAGCATATTCCGTGGCAGGTAGCTGAAGTGGCCGATGCCTGCATTCAGCCTGCGCACTGGAGTGCGGATGTTGATGCTCTGGCGGATATGGTGGTGAAAGCCGCTCAGCCGGGTGACCATATTCTGGTGATGAGTAACGGCGGTTTTGGTGGGATCCATCAGAAGCTGCTGGACGGTCTGGCGAAAAAGGCTGAGGCCGCAGAGTAAAAAAAAGCCCGGTGGCGCTAGCGCTTACCGGGCCTACATTACTCTTCTCCCTCTCCCCTATGGGGAGAGGGCTGGGGTGAGGGGGGAACAGGCGGTTCGATATTACTCTTCGTTCTCAGACAGCTCGCGCAGATACTGGAAAATCAGACGCGCGGACTTCGGCGGCTTATTCCCTTCTTTCTCTTTCTTCGCGTTGCGGATCAATGAACGCAGCTGCTGGCGGTCGGCATCCGGCCACAGGTTCAATACTTCCGGTACCGCATCATCACCCTGTTCAATCAGACGGTCGCGGATCTGCTCCAGCTTGTGGAACAGCGCAACCTGCTGGTTGTGGCGGTTTTTCAGTTTATCCAGCGCCTGGCGGATCGGATCGACGTCGCGCTGACGCAGCATTTTACCGATAAGCTGAAGCTGGCGACGACGGCCTTCTTTTTTGATTTTCTGTGCCAGTTCAATGGCATCACGCAGATCCTGGTCGAGCGGGATCTTATCCAGCGCGTTTTTACCCAGTTCCACCATTTCTGCGCCAAGCTGTTTTAACTCTTCGGCGTCGCGTTTAATTTCACTTTTACTGACCCAGATGATCTCATCATCTTCGTCTTCGATGTCATCACCGGGAACGTCGTCGAGCCAGTCTTCGGGCTGCTTAGTCATGTCAGGCTCCTTAAAAAAAGAGGCTAATGTTACCAGTTAAGACGCGCACTGAAAAACGGTTCTCTGTTAGACTTCAGTTAACTCTCTCTTACAGTATGGCATTTGCGATGAAAGTAACCTCACAAGTTGAAGCGCAGCGTAAGATTCTGGAAGAAGCTGTCTCCACCGCGCTGACGCTCGCTTCAGGTAAATCAGATGGCGCCGAAGTGGCGGTCAGCAAAACCACCGGCATTAGCGTGAGCACCCGCTATGGCGAAGTGGAGAATGTAGAATTTAACAGCGATGGCGCACTGGGGATCACGGTGTATCACCAGAACCGCAAAGGCAGCGCGTCGTCTACCGATCTCAGCCCCGATGCCATTGCCCGTACCGTGCAGGCGGCGCTGGATATTGCGCGTTACACCTCACCGGATCCTTATGCAGGCGTTGCGGATAAAGATCTGCTGGCCTTTGATGCCCCGGATCTCGATCTTTTCCACCCGGCGGAAGTTACCCCGGACGAAGCCATTGAGCTGGCCGCACGTGCCGAACAGGCGTCTTTGCAGGCGGATAAACGCATCACCAATACCGAAGGCGGCAGCTTCAACAGCCACTACGGCATCAAAGTCTTCGGCAACTCGCATGGCATGCTGCAGGGCTACTGCTCAACCCGTCACTCGCTCTCAAGCTGCGTGATCGCCGAAGAAAACGGCGATATGGAGCGGGATTATGCTTACACCATCGGCCGCGCGCTGGGGGATTTACAGTCCCCTGAGTGGGTGGGCAAAGCGTGTGCTGAACGCACGCTGTCTCGCCTGTCACCGCGTAAGCTCTCCACCATGAAAGCCCCGGTCATTTTTGCCAATGAAGTAGCGACCGGCCTGTTTGGCCATCTGGTGGGCGCTATCGCGGGCGGCTCAGTTTACCGTAAATCGACCTTCCTGCTCGACTCGCTGGGCAAACAGATCCTGCCGGAATGGCTGACCATTGAAGAGCACCCGCACCTGCTTAAAGGGCTGGCCTCCACGCCGTTCGACAGCGAAGGCGTGCGCACGGAACGCCGCGATATCGTTAAAGACGGTATTCTGACCCAGTGGCTGCTGACCAACTACTCCGCGCGCAAGCTGGGGCTGAAAAGCACCGGACATGCGGGGGGCATCCATAACTGGCGCATTGCCGGACAGGGCCTGAACTTCGAGCAGATGCTGAAAGAGATGGGCACCGGCCTGGTGGTGACAGAACTGATGGGCCAGGGCGTGAGCGGCATTACCGGAGACTACTCTCGCGGTGCGGCAGGCTTCTGGGTCGAAAACGGCGAGATTCAGTATCCGGTGAGCGAAATTACCATCGCCGGCAACCTGAAGGACATGTGGCGCAATATCGTTACGGTCGGTAACGATATTGAAACACGTAGCAATATACAGTGTGGTTCTGTATTACTGCCGGAAATGAAAATTGCCGGCCAGTAATACCCGAAAAGCGTTTTAATAATAAAAAAGGAAGTGAGCAATGCGTAAACACCTGTTAGCGATCGTCGCGGCTTCAACGCTGGTTCTTGGCTCTTCTGCGTTTGCTGCCGATCTCGAAGACAACATGGACATCCTCAGTCAAAACCTGAAGGTCGTTCAGAAAACGGACAATGCGGCAGAAATGAAAAGCGCATTGACCAAAATGCGTGAAGCGGCGCTGGACGCGCAAAAAGCGACGCCGCCAAAGCTGGAAAGCAAAGCGGCAGACAGCGCAGAGATGAAGGACTATCGCCACGGCTTTGACGTGCTGGTCGGTCAGATTGACGGCGCGCTGAAACTCGCTAACGAAGGCAAAGTGAAGGAAGCCCAGGCGGCAGCCGACCAGTTTGTCGCGACGCGTAACACGTATCACAAAAAGTATCGTTAATTGGGTGCCTGAGCTGTACGTCCTTTCCCGTATGCGGGGGCGCAGTTAGCGCCCCCGCATCTTTGCTCCCTACTGGCCGGAGCGACACTCCATCCGCGCTGTCACTTCAAGCGAGCCGTTTCGAAAACGGATCTCGCACAGTGTTTTCCTCGTCACCAGCGTTAAGATGATTATTGTCAAAGCAATAATCATCAAAACCCGGATAATTGGGGATTGGCGTTTCATGGATGCCTCCTTGCTTTAAAGCGGGCGAGGTAGCGAACTCCACGGTCCGACGTGTCGTTTCGAGCCCCCGCCCTGATTTTTTATCAGGCGGGGCTTTCCACTTTCCGTCCCATGCCTGAGACGGTCAGTCTCAAGCACCCGCCGCCACTCTAGCGAATCCCCATAAGAAAACCTTATCCACGTCACATTTCTACGAGTCGGCTCGTAATCTTTTCCGCTTCGCTCTTCCCATATTTGCCGTCAGATAACGTGATATTCATCACGCAAATACAGCGATTTATCCAGATTCAGCCTATTTATGTGGCACAGATCACTGCTGCGGCTCGCCTTTCCACTTCGAAGTGGAAAACAACTCGCTACAAACCCGCCATCGCCAACGTTAGTTTTATTCCAGAGCCATTAACGGGGTAAGACCAGTGAGTAACGGAGCGGTAATGAACGACGTTGGGGATCAGGCGGAGCAAACAGAAAAGCTCGCGAACACCATGCTACAGCAGGTTTATGCCCTGCTGGCCCGGCACAACATCATCCCCAATGCAGTACAGGAACAGATGCTCACCTCCCATGTCCGCGCGATGGCGCACCGGTCCGTGACCGGCGAGCCGCTGCCGGAAGTGGAGGCAGAGCTGTTCGACGAAATTTCACCGGATTCAATGCGGCTCGCCCGTGAAGTGGTAGCGCAGTTTGGCAACCTTCCTGATGAAGAAGCCTGGCTGCTCTCCGTTCACTTTGAAGTCGCGAAAGACAACCTTTAAGGAGCAACACATGGAACAGATTACAGTCGTGATTGGCGATCGCCTGGGTAAAGGCCAGAAAGTGGCTGCCGGTGTGGAAAAAGCGGGTGGACGTGCGGTTGTCGTGCCGGGTATGGCGGCAGATATGAAACTCGGCGACGTCATGAAAGCGGAAAACGCCACCTTCGGCATCTCCTTCTGCGGCAGCGGCGGCGCGGGTGCCATCACGGCGCAAACCAAATATGGCTACAAAGCGAAATACGGCATGCGCTCCGTGGATGAGGGGGTGACCGCCATCAACGAAGGCTGCAACGTGCTGGGCTTTGGCTTTATGGATAAAGAAGAGCTGGGCGAGCGTCTGGTGCAGGCGTGGCAGAAGAAGCACGGCGCATAAGCATGAAAGAACAGTTCACAACCACGGTGAGAGTGAAGGGGAAGGGCGACGCCAAAGCGCGCGCCTTTGCCGACGCACTCAACCACGTTCAGGCCGCGGTGATGAAAGCCTCACCGCATATCTTACTGCGTATTGAGCCACAGGATGTGCAGGTCGTTCAGGCGCAAGAAGCGGTGCGTAAAGAAGCGTTTCTGTTCTTCTTTTTGCGCCGGGAAAGACGCACCTACAGCGTGGAGCTGGATGTGACCGTCAACGTGACCGCCATCAATCTCGACCAGGTGGATTTCGTCACGCAACGCTGATTATTCATAAAAGGGCAGACTGATGTTCTTAATTATATTAATAAAATCGCTCATCATTGGCGGCCTGGTAGGCGTCGGTGTTGGAGCCGGGGCTGCACGCATGTTTCATGCGCCTACCACTCAGGGTATGGGCGCGTTTCGTACGTTGGGGGAACTGAACTCCTGCGAAGGGGATCCGGCTTCTCACTTCTCCTTTGGGTTAGGCTTCTTCTTTAACGCCTGGGCCTCTTCCGTGGCCGCAGGTGCCTTCACACAGGACGTAGACCACCGCATCATCCCAAACTGGGGTGCTGCAGCCTTGATGATCAAAAACCGTAACGTCGGCGAAACGCTGCACGATCCCCGCAAGATGGCGATTGCCTGCGGCATCATCGGCATGATTGTTGTCACCTTCCTTAACCTCACTGCCTCGTCTGTTCCGGCCGCACTGCAGGTCACCGCCGTGAAGGTGCTGGTACCGGCGGCAAACCTGCTGGTGAACACCGTGATGCCGGTGATCTTCTGGCTGGCGGCCATCGACGCGGGTAAAAAATCCGGCTTCTGGGCCACCATCTTCGGCGGCGCGGCGCAGCTGATTATGGGTAACGCCGTACCGGGCCTGGTACTGGGGATCCTGATCGGTAAAGGCGTGGAAGAGAGCGGCTGGAACCACGTCACCAAAGTGATGATGGCGGCCATCGTTCTGCTCTTCGTGCTGAGCGGCTTCTTCCGCGGCTTCGACATGAAGATGATTGAATCCTTCCATCTGACCGTGCCGAACTGGCTCGACATGATCCACAACTCGCTCAGCGGTAAATAACAGGAGCCTCTACATGGAACAGAATAAAGGTTTTTGGTATGCCGACTGGTCGTTCCCGATCTTCGTTGGCCTGCTCTCCTCCGGCGTGTTTGCCGGGACGCACATGTACTACCTCTACGGCATCGGCGCGTTTAACGAAGTGGCCTTCGTGGCGATGCTGAAGGCGGGAATTGATACCGGTGTATACGGCGCAGTGGCGGCGTTCGGCGCAAGCTTCCTGTTCGCCCGTATTATCGAAGGATCGCTGGTAGGGATCCTCGACATCGGCGGGGCTATCCAGACCGGCGTGGGTCTGGGTGTGCCAGCACTGCTGCTGGGCGCGGGGATCATGTTCCCGGTGACCAACTTCATTGCCTCGCTGATTACCGGCCTGGTGATTGGTCTGGCGATCGGCTACGTCATCATCCTGGCGCGTAAGTTCACCATCAACCAGAGCAACTCCACCTACGGGGCGGACGTGATGATGGGCGCGGGCAATGCCTCCGGTCGTTTTCTGGGGCCGTTGATTATCCTCAGCGCCATGACCGCTTCTATTCCGATTGGCGTCGGTTCGCTGCTGGGCGCGCTGCTGTTCTACATCTGGCAGAAGCCGATCACCGGCGGTGCCATCCTTGGCGCCATGATTTTAGGCTGGTTGTTCCCGGTCGCCCTTTAATACCTGCGGGCGCGCTGGCGCCCGCCTTATCAGGAGAACCCCATGTTTGATTTACTCCTGCGCCGTGCGCGCCTTAGCGACGATACCCTGACCGATATCGCCATTCTGGACGGGAAAATTGCCGCAACAGGCGACATAGACGCTCCCGCCCGCAAAACGGTGGAGCTGAACGGTGACGTATTCGTCAGCGCAGGCTGGATCGACTCCCACGTCCACTGCTACCCGAATTCCCCTATTTACCACGACGAACCGGACAGCGTGGGTATTGCCACTGGCGTCACCACCGTGGTGGATGCGGGCAGTACCGGTGCCGACGACGTGGACGATTTCTACGAAATCACCCGCAAAGCCTCAACCGAGGTCTTTGCCCTGCTGAATATCTCCCGCGTGGGGCTGATTGCCCAGAACGAGCTGGCCAATATGGCGAATATTGATGCCGATGCCGTGAAGCAGGCGGTGAAACGGCATCCTGATTTTATCGTCGGGCTGAAAGCGCGCATGAGCAGCAGCGTGGTGGGTGAAAACGGTATTACGCCGCTGGAGCGCGCGAAAGCCATTCAGAAAGAGAACGGCGACCTGCCGCTGATGGTACACATCGGCAATAACCCGCCGAATCTGGATGAAATTGCCGAGCTGCTGAGCTCGGGCGACATCATTACCCACTGCTACAACGGCAAGCCAAACCGCATTCTGACGCCCTCCGGCGAGCTGCGCGCCTCCATTACCTCTGCCCTGAAACGCGGTGTGCGGCTGGACGTAGGCCACGGTACGGCGAGCTTCAGCTTTGAAGTGGCGAAACGCGCTATCGCGATGGGCATTCTGCCGCACACCATCAGCTCGGATATCTACTGCCGCAACCGCATCAACGGCCCGGTGGGCTCGCTTTCGAGCGTGATGTCGAAATTCCTCGCCATCGGCATGTCATTGCTGCAGGTGATTGACTGCGTCACCGCCAACGCCGCCGACGGCCTGCGCCTGACGCGCAAAGGGCGTATCGAACCCGGCCTCGACGCCGACCTGACGCTGTTCACCCTTAAACGTCAGCCGACGGTGCTGACGGATGCTGAAAACGACAGCCTGCAGGCTGAACACATTCTGGTGCCGCTTGCCGCGATCCGCGCGGGCAAGGGCTACATGACCGAACAAGGGAGCACGGAACATGCCTTCGATTTATGAGAAGTACCACTTAAAACAGGTTATCAACACCTCCGGCCGCATGACGGCGCTGGGTGTCTCCACGCCACGCCCGGAAGTGGTGCAGGCGGCGATGGACGGCATGAATCACTATTTCGAGATGAAAGATCTGGTCAATAAAACCGGGGAATACATCGCGAAGCTGCTGGACGTGGAAGGCGCGACGGTGGTCTCCTGCGCATCCGCGGGCATCGCCCAGTCCGTGGCGGCGGTGCTGGTGAAAGACAGCAACTGGCTGCTGGAAAACCTGCACGTTACCCAAATTGAGAACAACGAAATCGTGCTGCCGAAAGGCCACAATGTTAACTTTGGCGCGCCGGTGGGCACCATGGTGGCGCTGGGCGGCGGCAAGCTGGTGGAAGCGGGCTACGCTAATGAATGCTCAGCCGATCAGCTGGCGGCGGCCATCACCCCGCGCACCGCGGCAATCCTTTACATCAAATCGCACCACTGCGTGCAGAAAAGCATGCTCAGCGTTGAGCAGGCAGCGGTCGTGGCGCGCAAACACGATCTGCCCCTGATCGTCGATGCCGCAGCGGAAGAAGATCTGCATACCTATTACCGCTCCGGCGCCGATCTGGTGATCTACAGCGGCGCGAAAGCGATCGAAGGGCCCACCAGCGGCCTGGTGATCGGCAAGACCCAGTACGTTGAGTGGGTGAAGCGCCAGACGGCGGGCATTGGCCGCGCCATGAAGGTGGGTAAAGAGGGGATCCTCGGCCTGACCTGCGCCATCGAACACTACCTGACGGCGACTAAAGAGAGCGGGGCGGAGATGGTGGCGAAGATGACGCCGTTTATCGACGCGCTCAACACCCTGAATGGCGTTACCGCGCGCGTGGTCTGGGACAGCGCCGGTCGCGATATCGCGCGTACCGAGATTAAGTTTGACGAAGCCGTAACCGGCATCGGCACCGGCGAGCTGGTGAATGCCCTGAAGCAGGGGGAATACGCCATTTATTTCCGCGGCTACAAGGCCAACGAAGGGATTATCGAAGCGGACGTGCGCAGCGTGAACGCTGACCAGCTGAACATTGTGTACCGCCGCATAAGCGAAGTGTTAGGACAGGAGAAAAAGGCATGAAACTGACCCCCAATTTTTACCGTGACCGCGTCTGCCTGAACGTGCTGGCAGGCTCAAAAGCGAACGCCAGCGCCATTTACGAGGCGGCGGAAGGTCATGTGCTGGTGGGCGTGCTCTCCAAAAATTACCCGGACGTGGCCAGTGCGGTTGCTGATATGCGCGAGTACGCGGCGCTGATTGATAACGCGCTCTCGGTAGGCCTGGGGGCGGGTGACCCGAACCAGTCGGCGATGGTGAGCGAAATCTCCCGTCAGGTGCAGCCGCAGCACGTTAACCAGGTTTTCACCGGTGTAGCCACCAGCCGTGCGCTGCTGGGGCAGAATGAATCGGTGGTCAACGGTCTGGTCTCCCCGACCGGTACCGTCGGGATGGTAAAAATCTCCACCGGCCCGCTGAGCAGCGCGGCACCGGACGGCATTGTGCCGGTTGAAACGGCGATCGCCCTGCTGAAAGACTTTGGCGGCAGTTCAGTCAAATACTTCCCGATGGGCGGCCTGAAGTGCCGTGACGAATACCAGGCCGTGGCGGAAGCCTGCGCCCGTCACGACTTCTGGCTGGAGCCGACCGGGGGTATCGATCTGGAAAACTACGAGGCGATCCTGCAGATCGCCCTGGACGCGGGCGTGAGCAAAATCATTCCGCATATTTATAGTTCGATTATCGACAAAGCCAGCGGCGATACGCGTCCGGAAGATGTGCGTACGCTGCTTGCGATGACGAAGAAGCTGGTGAAGTAAAACAAAACCTTACCCCTCACCCCAGCCCTCTCCCCAAAGGGGAGAGGGTGTAATCGTCCCCTCTCCCCTTTGGGGAGAGGGTTAGGGTGAGGGGGGAACACACCGCATAACCCCAAAGGAGCCATCATGCACACCCGTACCCTGCTTGTCGCTTCACTCTCTTTACTGGCTAACGCCGCTATCGCCCAGCCGCAGTACGCCTGGGTGGGCACCTATAACCCCAACGGGGAAGGGCTGTACCGCTTTACCGTCGACCCGAACACCGGTGCGCTCGGCGATAAAACGCTGGTGAGTCAGCTGCCGAACGCCGCGCAGCTGGCCGTCTCGCACGATGGCAAAACGCTGTATCTGGCAAGCGAAGTGGAGCAGGGCGTGGTGCAGGCGCTGCGGATAGATGATAACGGCGAGCTGAGCGAGCTGAATCAGGTCTCCTCCGGCGGTGCGGGGCCGGTGTATCTTTCGCTCACGCCGAACGGTCAGCATCTGCTGGTGGCGAACTACGTAAGCGGATCGATCGCAGTGCTGCCGATCAAAGCCGATGGCAGCCTGGGTGACGCCACGGATCGGCACCAGGATCAGGGTGAGCCAGGCGCTGCGAAACCGGAGGCGGCAGCAGAAGGCAGTTTTGCCATCAGCGATCATAATGGCCCCCATGCGCACATGATCGCCGCCGATCCGAGCGGGAAATATGTGTTTTCCACCGATCTGGGGCTGGATCGCATCTATCAGTACCGCTTTGACGATCGAGCCGGCAAGCTGACGCCGAACGATCCGCCGTTTATCAGCGCCTCCTCAAAAGGGGCCGGGCCGCGGCACTTTGTCTTTACGCCGAAGGGGGATGCGCTGTGGCTGATTAACGAAGAGGCGTCTACGCTCACCCATTATACGCTGGACAGCAACGGCAGGCTGAAAGAGGGCAAAACGCTCTCCGCGCTGCCAGAAGGTTACAAAGGCACCAGTTTTGCGGCCGGACTGGCGCTGAGTGCAGATGGTAAACAGCTGTACGTGGCTAACCGTTTGCATAACAGCATCGGGCACTTTACCGTAACAGCGGAGGGCACGCTGACGCATCAGGACGATGTCTGGACGCGTGGCGACTACCCGCGCACCCTGACGCTCGATAAACAGGGGCGCTGGCTTTACGTCATGAACCAGCGCAGCGACAACATTACCCGTTTCCGCGTCGGTCAGGACGGCAAGCTAAGCTTTGAGTCAGACTACACCCCGGTCGGCAGCCCATCCCAGATGGTCATTTCACCCTGAGCAGTAAGAGGACAACGACGTGCGATTTCCGAACCAACGTTTAGCGCAACTTTTCGATCTGTTGCAAAACGAGACGCTGCCGCAGGACGAGCTGGCGCAGCGGCTGTCGGTCTCCACGCGAACCGTCCGGGCGGATATTTCCGCCCTGAACGCGCTGCTGGCAAGCCACGGCGCGCAGTTTATTCTCAGTCGCGGCAATGGCTACCAGCTCAAAATTGACGATGCGGTACGTTATCAGCAGCTACAGGCTTCCCATCCGCGCGCGCTGCGCATTCCCCGTACCGGGCCGGAGCGCGTGCATTATCTGGTGGTGCGTTTTCTCACCTCGGCGTTTTCACTCAAGCTGGAAGACCTGGCCGACGAGTGGTTCGTCAGCCGCGCCACGCTGCAGAGCGATATGGCGGAGGTGCGGGAGTGGTTCCACCGCTACAACCTGACGCTGGAAACGCGTCCACGCCATGGCATGAAGCTGTTTGGCAGTGAGATGGCGACCCGCGCCTGTCTGACCGATCTGCTCTGGGAACTGGCCCAGCAGGACAGCCTGAACCCGCTGGTGACCGACGTGGCGCTCAATGCCGGAGTAGCAGAGCAGATGGTGCCCGTACTGCACGAGGCGCTGACGCGGCATCACATCCGCCTGACCGACGAAGGCGAGCTGTTCCTGCGACTCTACTGCGCGGTGTCGGTGCGCCGCATCAGCGAGGGGTACCCGCTGCCGGAATTCCATGCCGAAGATGTGGAAGAGAACGTGCGTGACGCGGCGAAAGATATCGCGGTGACCATCCAGCAACTGGCGGGCAAAGCGCTTTCCCCTTCGGAAGAGAGCTGGCTGTGCGTGCATATCGCCGCGCGGCAGATCCAGGATATCGCGCCGAGTGCCATCAATGCGGATGACGACGAAGCGCTGGTCAACTACATCCTGCGCTATATCAACACCCACTATAACTACAACCTGCTCAGCGACGAGCAGCTGCATGCGGATCTGCTTACCCATATCAAAACCATGATCACCCGCGTGCGGTATCAAATCATGATCCCGAATCCGCTGCTGGATAACATCAAGCAGCACTATCCGATGGCGTGGGATATGACGCTGGCGGCAGTCTCAAGCTGGGGCAAATACACGCCGTATGTGATCAGCGAAAACGAGATTGGCTTCCTGGTGCTGCATATTGGCGTCGGGCTGGAGCGCCACTATAACATTGGCTACCAGCGCCAGCCGCGCGTGCTGCTGGTGTGCGATGCCGGTAATGCCATGGTACGCATGATTGAGGCGGTGCTGCAGCGCAAATACCCGCAGATTGAGGTCACACGCACGCTTACGCTTCGCGAGTACGAGCAGACGGAATCCATTAGCGAAGACTTTGTGATCTCGACTGCCCGCGTCAGTGAAAAGTCTAAGCCGGTGGTGATGATCGCCCCGTTCCCGACGGACTACCAGCTGGAGCAGATCGGCAAGCTGGTGCTGGTGGACAGAACCCGTCCGTGGATGCTGGATAAATACTTCGACGCTGCGCATTTCCGTATTCTCAACGCCCCAGTGGACCAGCAAACGCTGTTCCGCGAGCTCTGCGTCCAGCTTGAAGAAGAGGGCTTTGTGGGGGCTGAGTTCCTCGACTCGGTCGTTGAACGTGAAGCCATCGTCAGCACCATGCTCGGCGACGGCATCGCGCTGCCGCACTCCCTTGGCCTGCTGGCGCAGAAAACGGTGGTCTATACCGTGCTCGCCCCGCACGGCGTCCAGTGGGGCGACGAAACCGCCCACGTCATCTTCCTGCTCGCCATCAGCAAAAGCGAATACGAAGAGGCGATGGCGATCTACGATATTTTCGTCACCTTCCTGCGCGAACGTGCGATGTCACAGCTGTGTAGCTGCGGAGATTTTGCCGAGTTTAAGGCGGTGGCGATGGAGAGTTTGAGCCGGTTTTGAGAGGCGTTATCCAGAATTCGATGTAATGCGAATATAATGCTAAACTGCATTACACATTCGATTCTCCTGGAGGCATAATGGCTACGCTTAACGTCCGTCTGGATGACAAACTCAAAAACGAGGCTTATGCCGTGCTGGAAAAACTCAATATCACCCCAACAGAAGCCGTGCGACTCCTTTTTCAGTACGTTGCGGAGACGGGGCGCATGCCGGTGAAAACGGTCACGATTAGCGACAGCGAAGATGCGCTGATACAGACAGTCCGGGAGCGACTGGCTAATCCGCAAAAGGGAATTAAGGTTAGTCTGGATGACTTATGAACTGGAATTTGACCCGAGGGCGTTAAAAGAGTGGAGCAAGCTGGGGGAGACTGTAAAAAAGCAGTTCAGGAAGAAACTTGCCGGGGTGTTGGTAAACCCCCGGATCGAATCGGCCCGTCTGCATACCCTGCCTGATTGCTACAAAATAAAACTCAGATCCCAGGGTTACCGTTTGGTCTATCAGGTTCAGGACAACGTGGTAACGGTAGTTGTCATCGCCATTGGGAAAAGAGAGAAATTAACCGTGTATCACGATGCTAACAAACGGCTATAGCGTTCAGCGCAAATGATGCACAACCTGGTTACTGCTGCCGCGCCAGATAAGCGCCGGGTCTTTTAAATCCTGTACAAATTTGCCGTCGACCAGCACGTTAATCAGATCCACCACTTCCCTTTGCTGCGCGTTCAGCTCGTTCAGCTTATAGCCCGTCCAGACCCAGATATCTTTTCCTGCGCACTCGCGGCGAATGCGTTTCACCAGCTTCAGGATCTCCGGCACGTTTTGCGGGTGCAGCGGATCGCCGCCGGAGAGCGAAATCCCCTGGCGTTTGATGCGAGTGTCGTTGAGGTCGTTAATGATCCGGTCTTCCATCTCGGCAGTAAACGGCATGCCAGAATTGAGCCGCCAGGTGCTTTTGTTGTAGCAGCCAGGGCATTCGTGCACGCAGCCTGAGACAAAAAGAGTGCAGCGGGTGCCGGGGCCGTTAACGATGTCGACGGGGTAGTACTGGTGATATCGCATAGAAATGTCCAGAGAATGTATGCGCGCTGATGCCCTCACCCCGGCCCTCTCCCACGGGGAGAGGGGGAAGAGTTCCCTCTCCCTTGAGGGAGAGGGCTAGGGTGAGGGGGAGAACACGGAACTTACCCGATCTGCCCATTCCCTAAATGCTTCACGCGGCGTTTCACCTCTTCCTGCTTACCGGCGTTGAACGGACGCGCATCCGGGCTGCCAAGATAGCCGCACACGCGGCGGGTTACCGATACGCGGGCCGCATCGTGGTTGCCGCATTTCGGGCAGGTAAAGCCTTTACTGGTACACTCAAACTCGCCGGTAAAGCCGCACTCGTAGCACTCATCGATAGGCGTGTTGGTGCCGTAATACGGCACGTGCTGATAGCTGTAATCCCACACGTCTTCCAGCGCTTTAAGGTTGTGCTGGATGTTCGGGTATTCGCCGTAGCAGATAAAGCCGCCGCTGGCGATAGGGGGATAGGCCGCTTCAAAGTCAATTTTGTCGTACGGGTTAACCTTTTTCTCCACGTCCAGGTGGAAGCTGTTGGTGTAGTAACCTTTATCAGTCACCCCTTCCACAATACCGAACTCGGCGGTGTCCAGACGGCAGAAACGGTCACACAGGTTTTCGCTCGGCGTGCTGTACAGGCTAAAGCCGTAGCCGGTCTCTTCTTTCCACTGGTCAACGGCATCGCGCAGGCGCTGAACAATGGCGATGCCTTTCTCGCGCAGCGCGTCGCTGTCATACATATGCGTGTTGCCAAACAGGGCGTTGATGGTTTCGTGAATGCCGATATAGCCCAGCGAGATCGACGCACGACCGTTTTTGAAGATCTCAGACACATCGTCGTCCGCTTTCAGACGCACGCCGCAGGCCCCTTCCATATAGAGGATTGGCGCGACACGGGCTTTCACCCCTTCCAGACGGGCGATGCGGGTCATCAGCGCTTTACGCGCCAGCTGTAAACGCTCATCCAGCAGCGCCCAGAAGGTGTCTTCATTACCTTTGGCTTCCAGCGCGATGCGCGGCAGGTTCAGGCTGATCACGCCCAGGTTGTTGCGGCCGTCATGCACCTGCTCACCATTTTCGTCCTCATACACGCCGAGGAAGCTGCGACAGCCCATCGGGGTTTTAAACGAACCGGTGACTTTCACCACCTGGTCGTAGTTCAGAATGTCCGGATACATGCGCTTGCTCGCGCACTCCAGCGCCAGCTGTTTAATGTCGTAGTTCGGGTCACCAAACTTATGGTTCAGGCCGTCGCGGATGGCGAACACCAGTTTCGGGAACACCGCCGTTTTGCGGTTTTTGCCAAGACCGGAGATACGGTTACGCAGAATGGACTGCTGAATCAGGCGCGATTCCCAGCTGGTACCCAGACCAAAGCCGAACGTGACAAACGGCGTCTGACCATTCGCGGTATGCAGCGTGTTCACCTCGTACTCCAGCGACTGGAACGCGTCATAGCACTCTTTCTCGGTGCGGGAATGGGCGTAGCCGTCAGCATCGGGGATCTGCCACTCTTCCGCCGTTTTACGGTGCTTCTTAAAGCTTGCAGTAACAAACGGGGCCAGCACTTCATCAATGCGGTTAATGGTGGTGCCGCCGTAAATGTGGCTCGCGACCTGGGCGATAATCTGCGCCGTGACGGCCGTCGCCGTGGAGATAGACTTCGGCGGTTCAATCTCGGCGTTGCCCATTTTAAAACCGTGGGTCAGCATGCCTTTGAGGTCGATCAGCATGCAGTTAAACATCGGGAAGAACGGCGAGTAGTCGAGATCGTGGTAGTGGATCTCACCGCGCTCGTGCGCCGACACCACGTCACGCGGCAGCAGATGCTGACGGGCGTAGTGTTTAGCCACGATACCGGCCAGCAGGTCGCGCTGGGTCGGGATCACCTTGCTGTCTTTATTGGCGTTTTCATTGAGCAGGGCAGAGTTGGTCTGCTCGACCAGACCCCGGATTTCCTGATTCAGGCGGCCGCGCTTTTCACGCTGGACGTCGCGGTCGTGGCGGTACTCAATATAAGCGCGCGCTAACTGCTTGTAAGGACCAGACATCAGCTGGTTCTCAACCGCAGTCTGGATCTCGCTGATATCCACCTGGCTGCGTTCGTTCATCTGGCAGCTAACGACGTCTGCGACGGTGGCGCAGTAATCTGCGTCATCGACTCCCGCTGCTTTAGCTGCACGCAGAATGGCTTCCTGAATGCGCTCTGATTTAAACGGCACTTTACAGCCATCACGTTTCATCACATGCGGTGTCATGATCACTCCATTTTAAAAACAGGTTATCCACAGAGGTGGGGAAGCATGCACCGGGTGGATTATCAGCCAGCCCAATGACTTCCCGCGTTCCCGACCCTTGTTATCCACAATCCCGGAGAGCGGAGTCGCCGTGTTGTTGTTGGAATAGTAGACGATAAATACAAGATGTTGGGTCGGCCAGCATTTTAAGTGCTACATATAGTGATTTGCATCAAACATGTTTGCGATTTTTTTGATTCAGAACAAAGTAAAAAGACGAGAGTACAAACGGCGGGCGCTGGAGCGAATGTAAATCCGCAAAGGAAAAATCTGATTAATTATTCAACAAAAACAGTAAAGTAAGCCGGGCGCTGCTGTTACGCCCGGCGGGAGATTACGCCTGTAGCCACCAGACGGCTTCAAACGGACGTAGCGTGGCGGTATGTGGGGCCGGGTAGTTACGCATGACGGCCTGCCACTCACCGCTGAGAACGCCTGATTCCCATTCATGAGACTGATGGCTAAGGTTAGCCACCACCACCAGGGTTTGCCCCTGCCACTGGCGGCGATAACACCACAGGAACGGATGTTCCGGCAGCAGATCCTGATAATCGCCCCACGTCAGCACCGGCAGGGTTTTGCGCAGGCGAATCAGCGACTGGTAGGCATAAAACACCGAATCGGGATCGTCCAGCGCCGCGCGGGCGTTCACCGTCTCGTAGTTGTCGCAGACGCCAATCCACGGCTCACCTTCGGTAAAGCCCGCATTGTGCGAGGCATCCCACTGCATCGGCGTGCGTCCGTTATCGCGCGACTTACTCGCCAGAATCGCCAGGAGTTCGTTCGGATCGCGGCCGTTAGCTCGCAGTTCGGCGAACATGTTCAGGCTTTCCACGTCGCGGTAATCGGTGATGCGGCTGAAGTGCGGGTTGGTCATGCCAAGCTCTTCACCCTGATAGATATACGGCGTGCCCTGCATCCCGTGCAGCACCATGCCCAGCATCTTCGCCGCCGGTACGCGGTATTCGCCTTCATCGCCAAAGCGCGACACAATGCGCGGCTGATCGTGGTTACACCAGAACAGCGCGTTCCACGCTTTGTTATGCATCCCCTGCTGCCAGTGGTTGAAGAGGGTTTTCAGCGCCACGAAATCCGGTTTTGCCAGCGTCCATTTTTCGCCGCCGGGGTAATCCACCTTCAGATGATGGAAGTTAAAGGTCATCGACAGCTCGCGCCCGTCGAGAGACGCATACTGCTGGCAGTTCTCCAGCGAGGTGGAGGACATCTCGCCCACCGTCATCAGATTACGCGGCGTAAAGACGTCGCGGCTCATCTCCTGGAGATATTCATGAATGCGCGGCCCATCGGTGTAGAAGCGGCGACCGTCGCCAATATCGTCATTCGGGAAAGCCTGATCTTTCGAAATCAGATTAATCACATCCAGACGCAGGCCGTCCACGCCGCGATCGGCCCAGAACTCGCACACCTTTTTCAGTTCGGCGCGCACGGCCGGATTCTCCCAGTTGAGATCCGCCTGCTCCGGGGCGAAGAGGTGCAGATAATACTGCTCGCTCTCGGCGTGCCAGCGCCAGGCGTTGCCGCCGAATTTGGAGCGCCAGTTGTTGGGAAGCTGCTCCGGCGTGCCGTCGCGCCAGATATAAAACTGGCGGTACGGGCTGGCTTTATTCAGTGATTCACGGAACCAGGCGTGCTGGGTTGACGTGTGGTTAAACACCATATCCAGCACGATGCGAATGCCGCGTTCATGCGCCCGGGCGACCAGCTCGTCAAAGTCATCCAGCGTGCCGTACGCCGGGTCGATGGCGGTGTAATTCGCCACGTCGTAGCCGTTATCCACCTGCGGGGAGATGTAAAACGGCGTCAGCCAGATGGCGTCAATACCGAGGGTTTTCAGGTAGTCCAGCCGCTGCGTCACGCCGCGCAAATCGCCGGTGCCGCTGCCGGTCGTGTCCTGAAAACTTTTTGGGTAAATCTGATAGATGACTCCGTTCTGCCACCAGTGAGGAAGGGTATTCATAATGCGTTCCTGCAAATGCGAAGGGGCGCAACTGCGCCCCGAAAGATGAAGTTAAACAATCTGCAGCGCGCCCTGACGGAACTTACGCTGGTAAACCACGGTGGTGAGCGCCATAGGGACGATGATCGCGATGGCCATCGCCAGGGCAAACACCTGCCAGAAGGCGGGCTGAATGGAGAGAATACCCGGCAGGCCACCAACGCCGATGCCGTTTGCCATCACGCCGTTGAGACCACACACCAGACCCGCCAGACCCGAGCCGATCATGGCGCAGAGCATCGGGAAGCGGTATTTCAGGTTGATACCGTACATCGCCGGTTCGGTGACCCCGAGATACGCGGAGATGGCGGCCGGAACGGAAATTTCACGCTCGTTATGCTTACGGCTGACCAGAATAATGCCCGTTACGGCAGATGCCTGAGCGATGTTAGACAGCGCGATAATCGGCCAGACCGGCGTGCCGCCAAGGCTCTGGATCATCTGCATATCAATCGCCAGCGTGGTCTGGTGTACGCCGGTGATCACCAGCGGGGCGTACAGGAAGCCGAACAGCGCGGCACCAATCGGCGCGAAGCTGCCGGTCATCAGGTGACGGACGGCAAAGGCCACGCCGTCGCCGATCATGCGGCCAAACGGACCGATAAAGGCGTGCGCCAGGAACACCGCCAGGATCAGCGAGCAGACCGGCACCACCACCAGATAGAGGTAATCTGGCACGATGCGTTTCAGGCGCGTTTCAATAAAGCCCAGCGCCAGACCCGCCAGCAATGCCGGGATAACCTGCGCCTGATAACCCACTTTGGCGATGGTGAACAGGCCAAAGTTCCACACTTCCGGCGCCTGCTGACCAAGTAAGTAAGCGTTCATTAACTGCGGAGAGACCAGCGTTACGCCGAGCACGATACCCAGAATCGGGGTACCGCCCATTTTACGCACGGCGGACCAGCAAATCCCCACCGGCAGATAGAAGAAGATCGCTTCGCCAATCAGCCACAGGAAGTCGTAAATGGTTTTCAGCGCCGGGTACATCTGCGCCAGGGTTTTGCCGTCGCTCATCGGCACATCACCGATGACGTTACGGAAGCCTAAAATTAAGCCCCCGCTGATCAGCGCTGGCAGCAGCGGGAAGAAGATCTCTGCGAAGTGGGAGATAAGCTGCTCGTGCCATTTCATATTCTGGCGCGCGGCCTTTTTGGCCTGCTCTTTATCTGCCGCGTTGTGCCCGGTAGTGGCGAGCAGAGCCTGATAGTAATCGCCCACTTCGGTACCAATAACCACCTGGAACTGCCCGGCGTTGGTGAAGCAGCCTTTCACCATCGAAAGCGCTTCAATCGCTTTCGGATTGGCTTTGGCCGGATCGTTCAGCACGAAGCGCAGGCGGGTAATACAATGGCTGACCGTCGCGATGTTTTCGCGACCGCCCACCAGGACGATCAGCTGATCGATATCTGCTTGTTTGACTTTACTCATCATGAAACCTCATGACAGATGGGAGGGGTGTAATGACCTGAGCGCAAGCCTACTCCTTCAGCGGGACGGCGAAAATGGGAACGTTCCCGAAATCGGGCGAAGATCACAATAAACCGATTTATGGCGGTTATGAAAGATGGACGGGAATGACGATTTGGCGGGGTTCTGCGCGCCCGTTGATCTGCTCAATCAGCTGTGCGGCGGCCTGACGGCCGGACTCGGCGTAGCCCGGATCGACGGTGATGATCTCCGGGTGCAGGAACTTCATCAGCGGGGTACTGCCTACGCTGGCGACCTGCAGCTCGTCGATGCGCTGTTCCTGTAAATATTTGCTCGCACCCAGCGCCAGGGTGTCGGTCGCGCACACCAGCGCGGTGGTCTGCGGGGTCAGCACGCTGGCGACCTGTTCATAGCCCTGCTTCATGCCAAGCCCGGGCAGGGAAGCCACGGCAGAGAGGTTGTGCTTTTTGCAAAACGCCAGATAGGCTTCATGACGGCGTTTGCCGGTGGTGACGTCCGCGTGCGGTACACCAAGATAGCTGATATGGCGATGGCCTTTTTCGTACAGGCGCTGCATCAGGGTAATAATCGCCCCTTCATCGTCATAGCAGACGGACGCAAATCCGTGGGCATCGCGTGCCAGCAAGACCAGCGAGGGTTGCCAGGGTTTGAGCATCTCCTCTTTAATGCCGGTAAAGCCAAACAGGACCACCCCGTCGATGTTGCGTCGCGCCAGCATCCCCAGATGCTCTTCCACCAGCTGTGGCGAGAACTGGCTCTCCATCATGATTGGATCGTAACCCTGCTCATAGAAGGCGGGCAGCATGGTCTGTACGGCGAGGTTTTCAGAGAGGGAATCCAGACGCGAGACAATAATGGCGACCACTTTATCGCTCTGTCCGCGCATGGCGCGTGCGGAACGGGAAGGGGAAAACCCGTGCTGATTCATCACCGCCTCGACGCGCTCGCGCGTGCGTTCGCTGACACCGCTCTCGTTGTTCAGCACGCGCGACACGGTGGATTTCCCCACGCCGCTTAAACGCGCAATGTCTTTAATCGTAAGGCGGTTTTGCATGCTGTATTCCCTGTAACAACGATAACGGTGTCAAATGAGCCTAATGCTATAGCGCTAATTCGCTATGGGCAAAGTCTGGTTTACGTTCGGTTTATTTGAGGGTGGGTATAATACCGCCCGACGCGCCGCTTAGGGTACGGTTAAATCCTTATACTGCGCGGCGTACCCCTTATTTTTACTTACCGGAGGCGACATGGATCCCGATCCCACACCTCTCCTGACCAGGAGAACCCCTTCTTTCCGGTAAGCCAGCCTTGTGCTGTCTCACCGGTGATGTGAGGCAGCAACGTTCTGAACGTTCCTGCTTGAAAATTTAAGTGCCTGTCAGGTACGGCTTTGCCACGCCTGCAGGAATGACTGCGTCCGCCCAGGCGGATGCGGGGGAATGACTATGTTTAAAAATATCACCCGGCAGCTGCAGGCGCTGCTGAGCCGCCACCTGCCACACCGTCTGGTTCAGCGCGATCCACTGCCAAACGGCAAAAATTTCTCCGGCGCCACTATTCCCGCCAGCCTGACCGAGCGTTGCCTCAACGTGGCGGCGATGGATGAGAACGAAGTCTGGCGTGCCTTTAACGGACACCCGGAAGGGCTGAATGCGGCTGAAGTGCAAAAAATCCGGGCCGTGCATGGTGATAACCTTATCCCGGCGCAAAAACCGGCGCCGTGGTGGGTGCATCTGTGGATCTGCTACCGCAACCCCTTCAATCTGCTGCTGACGGTGCTGGGCATTATCTCTTATGCCACTGAAGATCTGTTTGCCGCGGGCGTTATCGCCCTGATGGTGGGGATCTCCACGCTGCTGAACTTTATCCAGGAAGCGCGCTCCACCAAAGCGGCGGATGCCCTGAAGGCGATGGTCAGCAACACCGCGACCGTGTCGCGAGTCATTAACGATCTGGGTGAAAACGCCTGGGTCGAACTGCCCATCGACCAACTGGTGCCGGGCGATCTGGTGAAGCTCGCCGCCGGGGATATGATCCCGGCGGATTTACGCATCATCCAGGCGCGCGATCTGTTCGTGGCCCAGGCCTCGCTCACCGGGGAGTCCCTGCCGGTGGAAAAGGTGGCGCGGAGCCGCGATCCGCAGCAGATGAACCCGCTTGAGTGCGACACCCTGTGCTTTATGGGCACCACGGTGGTCAGCGGCACGGCGCAGGCGATTGTCACCGCCACCGGCGGCAATACCTGGTTTGGTCAGCTTGCCGGACGTGTGACAGAGCAGGAGAGCGAGCCGAACGCGTTCCAGAAAGGGATTGGCCGCGTCAGCATGCTGCTGATCCGCTTTATGATGGTGATGACGCCGATTGTGCTGCTGATCAACGGCTACACCAAAGGCGACTGGTGGGAAGCCGCGCTGTTTGCGCTCTCCGTGGCGGTTGGCTTAACGCCGGAAATGCTGCCGATGATTGTCACCTCCACCCTGGCGCGCGGGGCGGTGAAGCTGTCAAAACAGAAGGTAATCGTCAAACACCTCGACGTCATTCAGAACTTTGGCGCGATGGACATTCTCTGCACCGACAAAACCGGCACGCTGACGCAGGATAAAATCGTGCTGGAGAACCACACCGATATCGCCGGTAAAACCAGCGAACGCGTGCTGCACAGCGCCTGGCTGAACAGCCACTACCAGACCGGGCTGAAAAATCTGCTCGATGTTGCGGTGCTGGAAGGGGTGGATGAAGAGTCTGCCCGCTCACTCTCTGGCCGCTGGCAGAAGGTGGATGAGATCCCGTTCGATTTTGAGCGCCGCCGGATGTCGGTGGTGGTCAGCGAGCAGCCGGATGTGCACCAGCTGATCTGCAAAGGCGCGTTGCAGGAGATCCTCAATGTTTCCACCCAGGTGCATTACAACGGCGACATCGTGCCGCTGGACGACACCATGCTGCGCCGCATCAAACGCGTCACGGATAACCTGAACCGTCAGGGGCTGCGGGTGGTGGCGGTGGCGAGCAAATTCCTGCCTGCGCGCGAGGGGGACTATCAGCGTATCGACGAATCCGATCTGATCCTCGAGGGTTATATCGCATTCCTCGATCCGCCGAAAGAGACCACCGCTCCGGCGCTGAAAGCGCTGAAGGCCAGCGGGATCACCGTGAAAATTCTTACCGGCGACAGCGAGCTGGTGGCCGCCAAAGTATGCCACGAAGTGGGGCTGGACGCGGGTGACGTGGTGGTAGGCAGCGATATCGAACACCTCAGTGACGACGAGCTGGCTCAGCTTGCCCGGCACACCACGCTGTTTGCCCGCCTGACGCCGATGCACAAAGAGCGCATCGTCACCCTGCTGCGTCGCGAAGGGCACGTGGTGGGCTTTATGGGCGACGGCATCAACGACGCGCCCGCGCTGCGTGCGGCGGATATTGGCATCTCCGTGGACGGGGCGGTGGACATCGCCCGCGAAGCGGCAGACATCATCCTGCTGGAAAAGAGCCTGATGGTGCTGGAAGAGGGCGTGATCGAAGGGCGTCGGACTTTTGCCAACATGCTGAAATACATCAAAATGACCGCCAGCTCCAACTTCGGTAACGTCTTCAGCGTGCTGGTGGCGAGCGCGTTTCTGCCGTTCCTGCCGATGCTGCCGCTGCATCTGCTGATCCAGAACCTGATGTACGATGTCTCTCAGGTCGCCATCCCGTTTGATAACGTCGATGACGAGCAGATCCAGAAGCCGCAGCGCTGGAACCCGGCGGATCTGGGGCGTTTTATGCTCTTCTTTGGCCCGATCAGCTCCATCTTTGACATCCTGACCTTCTGCCTGATGTGGTTTGTGTTCCACGCCAATACGCCGGAACATCAGACCCTGTTCCAGTCCGGCTGGTTCGTGGTGGGGCTGCTGTCGCAAACGCTGATTGTGCATATGATCCGCACCCGTCGTATTCCGTTCATCCAGAGCCGTGCCGCCTGGCCGCTGATTGTGATGACGGGGATTGTGATGGCGCTCGGCATTGCGCTGCCGTTCTCACCGTTGGCCAGCTACCTGCAGCTGCAGGCCTTACCGCTGAGCTACTTCCCGTGGCTGGTGGCGATCCTCGCGGGCTATATGGTGCTGACGCAGATGGTGAAAGGGTTTTATGCGCGTCGGTATGGGTGGCAGTAAAAACATACCCTCACCCTAACCCTCTCCCCTTTGGGGAGAGGGCCGGGGTGAGGGGACTGGCTTTCCTCTCAAATTCAACAACCTGTGATCTCCGTCGGCGCATTCGCTTGACGACAAATTGAGCGCATGTTACCAGAATGTTTTGCCTTTATACCCTAAATAATTCGAGTTGCATGAAGGCGGCAAGGGAGTGAATCCCCGGGAGCTTACATAAGTAAGTGACCGGGGTGAACGAGTGCAGCCAACGCACAGGCAACTTGAAGTATGACGGGGATATTTGGCCCGTCAGATAAGGAACATTCATGTTACGGTACAGCCTCTTAACCGCCGGGCTGCTGCTCGGCGCGTCTGCGTTTGCCGCCCCGGCAGGCGATCTTCCCCTGATGCCCTGGCCTGCGAAGGTTGAACGCCCGACCACTCAGGGCGCGCTGGTGCTTAATAATCAACTCTCCGTAAGCGTCAGCGGAGACGATCTCGGTGACGCCGTTAACCGCCTGCGCCAGCGCATTGCCCTGCAAACCGGCTGGACGCTGCAGCCGCAGGCCGACAAACCCGAAAAACCGACCATCCGCATTGCCATCGCCAAAAAAGTGAAGCCGCAGCCGCTGCCGGACAGCGACGAAAGCTACAGGCTGACGGTGGATGCCAACGGGGTGGATATCTCCGCCAACACCCGCTTCGGCGCGCTGCGCGCCATGGAAACGCTGCTCCAGCTGGTGCAAAACGGCGCGGAAAACACCTCTGTACCGTGGGTGACCATTGAAGATTCCCCGCGCTTCCCGTGGCGCGGGCTGCTGCTGGACTCGGCGCGCCACTTTATCCCGCTGGCGGATATCAAACGCCAGATCGACGGTATGGCCGCGGCAAAACTCAACGTGCTGCACTGGCATTTAACCGACGATCAGGGCTGGCGCTTCAGCTCAAAGCGCTATCCTAAGCTGACCCAGCTTGCCAGCGACGGGCTGTTCTACACGCCAGAGCAGATGCGCGAGATTGTCCGCTATGCTGCCGATCGCGGTGTCCGCGTGGTGCCGGAGATCGATATGCCAGGCCACGCCTCGGCCATTGCCGTGGCCTACCCGGCGCTGATGAGCGCGCCGGGGCCGTACGAAATGGAGCGCCACTGGGGAGTCTTAAAGCCGGTGCTGGATCCGACCAAAGAGGCCACTTACGCGTTTGTTGACGCGATGGTCAGCGAGCTGGCGGCGATCTTCCCCGATCCTTATCTGCACATCGGTGGCGATGAGGTGGACGACAGCCAGTGGAAAGCGAATCCGGCCATTCAGCAGTTTATGCGCGACCACAAGCTGGCGGACAGCCACGCGCTGCAGGCGTATTTCAACCGCAAGCTGGAAACGATCCTTGAAAAACACCACCGGCAGATGGTGGGCTGGGATGAGATCTACCATCCCGATCTGCCCAAAAGCATTCTGATCCAGTCCTGGCAGGGGCAGGATGCGCTGGGACAGGTGGCGCAGAACGGCTACAAAGGGATCCTCTCGACGGGCTTCTATCTCGATCAGCCGCAGTCCACCGCTTACCACTACCGCAATGAGATCGTGCCGCAGGCTTTAAACGGCGTGGACGTGATTGCCGACACCGACAGCGCCCAGAGCTGGGCCTTCTCCATGCCGCGTCTGAAAGGCAAGCCGGTCGAAGGCAGCTTTACGCTGGTGAAAGGGGAGTCCGGCTGGCGCGGATTTATTGATTTTGCCGGCAAGTCCCGCCGCGAGGTGGATAACATTGCGTGGCGCGATGACAATCAGGTGACGTTTACCGTTGATACCTGGATGGGCGAAACGCGCCCGGTGGTGTCGGTTGATAACGATAAGCTCACGGGTTATTTCCTGGTGGGGAATGTCCGCTACCCGATCAGCGGCACGCGTCTGGATGAGGTCCCTAAAGGCACTCCGCCGGTGGTACCAGATATCGCGCATCAGGTTAATCTGCTTGGCGGAGAAGCCGCGCTGTGGGCGGAAAACGTGGTGGCACCGGTGCTGGATATCCGTCTGTGGCCGCGTACCTTTGCGGTGGCGGAGCGGTTATGGTCCGCGCAGGATGTTACCGATGTCGACAACATGTACACCCGCCTGCAGGCGATGGACAGCTGGTCGACGGTCTCGGTCGGGCTGCAGCAGCACACCCAGCAGCAGGTGCAGTTCACGCGCCTTGCCGGGAATGCCGATACGCTGCCGCTGCAAATCCTCGCCCAGGCGGTGGAGCCTGCGCAGTATTACACCCGTCAGCATCTCAAATTCCAGGCCGGAAACTACCATCAGTTTGAGCCGCTTAACCGCTTCGCGGATGCGCTGAATGCCGAAAGCGCCACCGTGCGCCAGATGAACAAATGGGCCGACCGTCTGGTGAGCGACGCCGAGGATACCGAAAGTGCCGACGCGCTGCGCCATGTGTTTAACCGCTGGCAGAGCAATACCAGCGACGCGCTGGCACTGAGTGAAAACAGCTATCAGCTGAAGGCGATCAAGCCGGTGATTCAGGAGGTGGATAAGCTGGCCTCGATTGGCCTGAGGCTCACCGATCTGGTGGCGCGTCAGGGCACGCTGGACGATAAAGAGATCGCCTCAATTCAGAGCGAGCTGGATAACACGGCGAAGGTTCAGGACGAAGTGGTGATTGCGGCGGTGTACCCGCTGGAGACGCTGCTGCGCGCGACGCGGAATCAGTAGACCCCCTCACCCTAACCCTCTCCCAGGGGGAGAGGGAATTAATACACCCTCTCCCTTTGGGAGAGGGCAGGGGTGAGGGAATCAGACGACTCAGTGCTTAAGCACCCACGCCTCTTTCCAGTGTGAACCGGTGCCCGGCTCAAACTGGGTCGCATACTTGCTCCACTGCACGCAGTAGCCGCTGTACGGGAAAGGCTTACACTGGTAGGTCTTACCGTCTTTTGGCTGCAGCACCACGGTGCCTGCTTTGTACGACGCGATGTTATCCGGGAAGATGTAATCATGCTGACTGGTGCTGTTGTCCGCCGCGGCTTCCTCTTCCAGCATCAGGTTCAGCACATCCTGCGCAAACAGCGTGCCGTCTTTATTGGTGGCGTAGTACTTCAGCATGTGGTGACCCGCCTCAACGCCGGTCAGCGTCAGGGTGACGTCCTGATTCACGTTATTCATCTCCTGCTTCAGATACCCTTTTTCCGCCCCGTGATGGTTCATGACGTGGGCTTCGAAATCGACGTAACCGTGGGTATTCACATGGAAGGTGACGGTCGCATTGCCGTTCTCGATTTTGCTGTAGTGCAAATTGCTGACGGCGATGGTTTCATTGACCTCTGCCTTCTGCTCTTCGTACGAAATCGCAACGGATTGCAGGGCGCTGCCCTCTTTGACGAATACGCTGTTCGCTCCATGGACCGGGCTAATCTCGCCGCCCTCATCCTTCACGCCGACGCGAATGTCCTGGTGCGCGGTGTTAATTTTCTGCGCCAGATCGTACGACCACTGGTTGGCATCCCCCTGCGCGGCCGTGGCGATCGTCATTTCCGTGCGCATGGACGTCACTTCACCGTGCGCGTCGAAGAAGCGGGCAATGACCTTATCGCCGACGTTCAGGTTATTTCCCGCAATCTGGCCGCTGAGGGCTTTGCTCCACTCTGATTCGATGCTGGCACCGTCATCCGGGGTAACATTGCCGCCGTTACCAAAATCAACGTCAATGGCCTGGTAGAAACTGTTTGAGGTATCCGCTATTTCCCAGACGCCATAAATCACCTGGTAACCCGTTCGCGCAGGTACATTACAGGTCATGGCTTTGCGCATCGCGGGGGCCTGGCCATTTCCATTCACGGTACAGAACGGGGTTAATTCAAACTGATCGCGGGTCAGGGGTTTATTCGGATCCCAGTTTTGTTTGGTGATGTAGTAACGCCAGTTAGTGGTTTTGTGCGGCGCGGTGTGATACCAGACAAACTCATGCGGGCCGGCGGTCATGGGGCTTTTCGTCCACGTGTTCAGGCTCTGTTTATCCAGCTGGGAGTAATTCGCAATCCCCGCGCTGGCAAGCTGGCCGTCTGGCGGCATCGCACCGCCCGGGAAGCCGGAGGTTTTCTCCACGCTCTGCGGTTCATACTGAACGGAGCCACAGTCAATGTTTTGACCGAGCTTGCACATATAAGCGCGGCTGGCAGGAGACTCAATATATCCGTGCGCTAAAGCGGATGAGGCAACGGTCAGGGTCGCCATCGCAAGGGCAATTTTTGATAATTTCATTGTTAGTCCATTAATAATAAATACGCAGGGTGATGTTATTAATGGCGGGTGGGGAAGGTCATGCTGTGGTGAGAGGAAAAATATCCAAAAAAAATGGACAGCCGAAACCGCCCATTCTCTGCTGCTATCAATCAGCGACGTACGGCAATCGCTTCGATTTCAATTTTCACGTCTTTTGGCAGACGAGCCACTTCCACGCAGGAGCGCGCCGGGAAAGAGGCGTTATGCTCGGTGAAGAATGCTTCATAAGTGGCGTTAACGGTGGCGAAATCGTTCAGATCTTTCACGAAAACGGTGGTTTTCACGATGTCGCCCACTTTCAGGCCTGCGGATTCCACGATCGCCTGCACGTTTTCCAGCGACTGACGCGCCTGCGCCGCTACGTCGGCTGGCACTTCACCGGTCTTCGGGTTCACCGGGATCTGGCCAGAGGTAATAATCATGCTACCCAGATCAACGCCCTGAACGTATGGGCCGATAGCCGCTGGTGCATTTTCCGTCGCGAGTACTTTGGTCATGATTTCTCCAGAATAACAGCTGATTTAAGAGTACCGGCCATTATAGGGAGGCCGGGATCCTTTACCAACCTCAATTAGTTGGCCAGCACCACATAATGAGAAAACTCTTTTTCGCAGTATTTGCATTTGAGTGCGATGTCATCGGCGCGTTTTTTCACTGCGAAGCTGGAGGAGACCGGCTCCGCGTGGCTGATGCAGTTGCTGTTCGGGCAAACCAGCACGCTCTCAATCCGCTCCGGCAGGCTTGGGCGTGATTTGCCCACCACGTCGTAATTGTCGATGCGGTTAACGGTGGCGTCCGGCGCGTACAGCGACAGCTGGTTAACCTGCTCGTCGGTCAGGAAGGTATTCTCGATCTTGATCAGGTCCTTGCGGCCCATTTCGCCTGACGGCAGATTCAGGCCGATGGTGATGCGCTGGTCGGTTTCGGTCAGTTTAAACAGCGTCAGCAGCTTAAAACCGACCTGCGCAGGGATGTGGTCAATCACGGTGCCACGTTTGATGGCTTCAACCTGGAGTTTGTTATCGTGTGTCATTGTCGTTTCCCCTTACAGAGCCAATTCGCGATTCAGAACCAGTGCCAGTAACGCCTGGCGGGCGAAGATGCCGTTTCCGGCCTGCTGGAAGTACCAGGCGTGCGGCGTTTTATCCACGTCTGTGGTGATCTCATCGATGCGCGGCAGCGGGTGCAGCACCTTCATGTTGTCGCGCGCACCCTCGAGGTCGCTGGCGCGCAGCACAAACTGCGCCTTCACGTTGGCGTACTCGGACGGATCCAGACGCTCTTTCTGCACGCGGGTCATATACAGAATATCCACGTTGCCCATCACCTCTTCGATGCTGGCGTGCAGGCTCCACGGAATGCCTTTTTCATCCAGCATGTCGAGAATGTACTGCGGCATCGCCAGCGCGTCCGGGGCGATGAAGAAGAAGCGGTTGCCGTTGAATTTCGCCAGCGCCTGGGTCAGGGAGTGAACCGTGCGGCCATATTTCAGGTCACCCACCATGGCGATGTTCAGGTTTTCCAGACGGCCCTGGGTCTCCTGAATGGTGAACAGATCCAGCAGGGTCTGCGTCGGATGCTGGTTGGCACCGTCACCGGCGTTCAGCACCGGAATACCGCCGGAGAACTCTGTCGCCAGACGGGCCGCGCCCTCCTGCGGGTGGCGCATTACAATCGCGTCAACGTAGGTGCTGATCACTGAAATGGTATCCGCCAGGGTTTCGCCTTTTTTACCCAGCGACGTGTTACTGCTGTCTGAGAAGCCCACCACGCTCGCGCCCAGGCGGTGCATGGAGGTTTCAAAGGAGAGGCGCGTGCGGGTCGAGGCTTCAAAGAAGCAGCTCGCAATCACCTTGTGCTTCAGCAGCTCCGGTTGCGGATTGGCCTTCAGTTTTGCCGCGGTTTCCAGAACCAGTTCCAGCTCTTCGCGGCTGAGGTCGTTTATGGAAAAGATGTGTTTTTGATAAAGCGGATTCATGTTTATCTCCTGACGCCGGGCAAAAAAAAGCCCCTCAAATGAGGGGCTCTGGGAATAGGTTTAGCAACGGGAAGAAAAACGGCAGGCCAGCGTCTGATTTCAGACGCGGTAAGACGTTATGTCGAACACGCTTGACCATGCTTCCTCCCGGCAAATTGTCGGGCATTATACGCACCCCGATGTCCGGATCAAGCAATTTAATGCACGCTTTACTCAATGCAAACGGTTCTTTATGAATATTAATGCGTTCTGAGTAAATAATTAATTTGCTTATGCACCAGCGCGGTACGCTTCACCACCCGGGGGGCGACCCAGACAATACTGCTTCCGGCAACCACGCCTAAAATTTCCGGTAACTGGTGATAATCCAGAATGCGCGCCACCGCGCGGCCATATCCGGCCACGGTATGAATAAGGATAAATTCGCTATTATGCTCCACGCTGACCACCATTTCGGAAACGGTACGTGCGGCGTCGGGGGCAGGGCGCAGAAGAGGATTCAACGAATAAATCTTTAGCCCTTTGGCATTTCGAATTTTTATGACACCAAGCAACTTGAGCAGACGTGAAACGGTGGACTGGCTGATGGTCTCAAAACCACGCTCCTGCAAATCGCGGCGAATCTCTTCCTGGGAGAGATAGCTCTTTTCTGCGATCAGGCGCTGACAGACCGTCAGCTGTAGCTGTTCTTTTGGAGAGTAATCACCATATTCCGTCATAACTATTTCCCATGTAAGTGGCTGAAACAAAACGCCCGGTGGCGCTACGCTTACCGGGCCTACAACGTCAAAACATCACAACACTGCCCCCAGGCTTAACGCCACCATGATCACCACCGTGAGTATCCCCAGCAGCGGCGCCACCCATTTCAGGTAGCGCACATAGGGCACGCGGGCGATAGCCAGCCCGCCCATAACCACCGCGGAGGTGGGCGTCACCAGGTTAACGATACCGGAGGCTGACTGGTAAGCCGTGACTACCAGGTCGCGGTTGACGTTAGCGAAATCGGCAAGCGGTGCCATGATCGGCATCGTCAGAACGGCCAGGCCGGATGAAGAAGGCACAAGAAACGACAGCACCACCTCCAGCCAGTACATCACGTTGATAAACGCCACCGTGGATAACCCGCTGACCAGCCCTTCCGCGCTGTGCAAAATGGTGTGGGTAATCATGCCCTTATCCATGATGACTACGATACCGCGGGCGATGCCGATAATCAGCGCGACGCCCAGCAAATCTCGTGCGCCGTTAATAAACGTTGAGGTCAGCTCCTCTTCGCTCAGGCGGGCGATAAGCCCCACGATAATAGCGCTGGCGAGAAACACCGCCGAGATCTCCGCCATCCACCAGCCCAGCACCGCCACGCCGTAAATCATCACCGCGAAGGCGAGGGCGAAAATGACCAGGATGATTTTGCGCACCGGGGTAAATTCCAGCGTCTGTGCGTCCTTGTTACCGAGGAAATGGGCGCGGTTCTCTTCCTGTTTGTCTGCAACGATGGAAAGAGACGGATCCTGGCGCACCTTACGGGCGTAACGCATTACCCATGCCACGCAGATGATCCAGCCGATGACCAGCAGCGCCACGCGCAGGGCGATCCCGTTGGTGAAGGGGATCCCGGCGGCGTTGGCGGCGATCACCGTGGCGAAGGGGTTGATGGTAGAGCCGAGCGTGCCGATCCCCGCGCCGAGCAACACGGTGGAGGCCGCAACAACCGGATCAAAACGGGCGGCCAGCATCACCGGCACCAGCAGGGTGTAGAACGGCAGTGACTCTTCGGCCATGCCGTAGATGGTGCCGCCTGCGGCGAACAGCGCCATCAGGATCGGGATCATCCACTCTTCACGCCCGCGTAATCGCGTGGTGACGCGCTCGATCCCGGCGTCGATCGCCCCGGTTTTGGTGACGATCCCGAGAAATCCCCCGATGATCAGGATAAACAGCGCTACGTCGATCGCCCCGGCCTGGCCGGACTCCGGATCGTACAGCCCGGCAATGGGAGCCATCAGTACGGAAACCAGCCCCTGCGGGTGGGCCGCCACGTGCGCGTAGGTCCCGGCAACCGGCACGTCCTTGCCGAGCGCCTCGTTCATTGCCATATGGTACTGTCCGGCCGGAATAATCCACGTCAGCACGGCCACGACGGCAATCAGAAAAAAGAGAATGGTGTAAGCGGAGGGAAACTTAAACTTGCCCATGATGTTCTCCTGAACCCCGGCGCACCCCGTGGCGCGCCGGGCGGTGATTAGTCGCCGAGTGTCGCCACCATGACGGCTTTTATGGTGTGCATACGGTTTTCTGCTTCGTCGAAGACAATAGAGTTTGGTGATTCAAAGACCTCTTCCGTCACCTCCAGCCCTTTCAGGCCGTAAGCCATCTCAATTTCGCGGCCCACTTTGGTGTGTTCGTTGTGGAACGCCGGCAGGCAGTGCATAAACTTGACGTTCGGGTTGCCGGTGGCCTTCATCACCTGCGCATTGATTTGATACGGCTTCATCAGGCTGACGCGCTCGGCCCAGGCTTCCTTCGGCTCGCCCATGGAGACCCACACGTCGGTGTAGAGGAAATCGGCTCCCTGCACACCTTCTTCTACGTCGTCGGTAAGGGTGATGCGTGCGCCCGTTTCTTTGGCGATGGCGCGGCACTGCTCAACCAGCCCCGCTTCCGGCCAGAAGGACTTTGGTGCCACCAGGCGGATATCCATCCCCATTTTGGCCGCGCCGACCATCAGCGAGTTGCCCATGTTGTTGCGCGCGTCGCCCAGATAGGCAAAGCTCAGCTCCGGCAGGGTTTTGCCCGGCGAGTGCTCCAGCATGGTCATCAGATCGGCGAGGATTTGGGTGGGGTGGAACTCGTCAGTCAGGCCGTTCCATACCGGCACACCCGCGTACTCGCCCAGCTCTTCGACGATGGCCTGGCCGTAGCCGCGATACTCGATGCCGTCATACATGCGGCCCAGCACGCGGGCGGTGTCTTTCATCGACTCTTTATGGCCAATCTGCGAGCCGCTTGGGCCGAGGTAGGTGACCTGCGCGCCCTGGTCAAATGCGCCCACTTCAAAGGCGCAGCGGGTACGGGTGGAGGTTTTTTCAAAAATCAGGGCGATGTTTTTCCCGACCAGCGTTTGCTTTTCGCGCCCGGCTTTTTTGGCCGCCTTCAGCTCGATGGCGAGGTCGATCAGGTACTGGATCTCCGCCGGGGTATAGTCCAGCAGTTTGAGGAAGTTGCGGTTTTTCAGGTTGATGGTCATGTGGGAAATCCTTTTTAAAATTTTGCTGTCTGGTGCCCTCACCCCGGCCCTCTCCCACGGGGAGAGGGAGAGTCGGGTGAGGGGGAAGTTATTCAGTTACGAATCAACGTGCCTTTCTCGCCCGCGAGGATCTCCGCGCCGTCGGCCAGCGCGCCGATCCCGGCAATCCCGTTGCAGGCCTCAACAAACTCGCGGCAGGCGGCCACTTTCGGCCCCATTGAACCGGCGTCGAACGCCATGCCCTTGAGCAGTTCCGGCGTCACCTGCGCCAGCGGACGCTGGGTTGGTTTGCCCCAGTCGAGGTACACCGCGTCGGCATCGGTGAGGATCAGCAGGGCATCCGCCTCAATCTGGCGTGCCAGCAGGGCGGCGGAGAGGTCTTTGTCGATCACCGCCTCAATGCCGTGATAGCCATTGGCGTTTTCCACCACCGGCACGCCGCCACCGCCGTTGCAAATCACCAGGTGGTCGCGCTGGATCAGCGCCGCGATGGCATCGCTCTCAACGATGCGTTTCGGCTGCGGAGAGGGCACCACGCGGCGGAAGTAGCTGCCGTCGGCCTTGAACACCCAGCCTTTCTCTGCCTGTAACGTTTTTGCCTGGGCTTCGCTGTAGACCGGGCCGATGTACTTGGTCGGGTTGCTGAAGGCCGGGTCGGCGGCGTCCACCTCCACCTGGGTGAGCAGGACGCTCACCTCGCGCTGGGGCAGGCTGTTTTTCAGCGCCTGCTGGAGCATGTAGCCGATCATCCCCTGGCTTTCGGCGCCGAGAACGTCCAGCGGGTAGGGGGCGACTTTGTCGTAGGCGCTGTTCTGCAGCGCCAGCAGCCCGACCTGCGGCCCGTTGCCGTGCACTAGCACCACGCGCCACTGCTCCGTCAGCCCGGCGATGGTACGGGCCGCGAGATCGATGTTTTTACGCTGGATCTCGGCTTCTAGCGGTTCGCCGCGTTTGAGCAATGCGTTGCCGCCCAGGGCCACAACCAGAGTGGGTTTTCGTTCCATAGTGGCTCCTTAAATTCCGTCGCGTTCCAGTGGGCAGCTCATGCAGCGCGCGCCGCCGCGACCGCGTCCCAGTTCGTCGCCCGGGATAGGCAGCACGGTGATCCCCGCTTTGTCGTATTTCTCGTTGGTCCAGACGTTGCGCTCGTAGCCGATCACCACGCCCGGGCGGATGGTGAGCACGTTGTTGGCGTCGTTCCACTGCTCGCGCTCGGCTTCAAAGGCGTCGCCGCCAGTGGTGATCAGGCGTACCTGATTAATGCCGAGCGCTTTCTCGATGGCGTGCAGCAGGTCGGTTTCCTGGGTGCGCAGCAGGCCACCGCGTCCGTCCGGGGTGAGCGTCCAGCACTGGGCGTCTTTACGCACCACTTCCGGGTAGACGGAGAAGGTGTCCACGTCGATGTGGGTCATGACGGTGTCGAGGTGCATGCAGGAGCGGTGTTTTGGCAGCTCAACGGCAATCACGCGCTCGGCCTGGCGATGTTTAAACAGGCTGTTAGCGAGGAACTCCACGCCCTGCGGGGTGGTGCGTTCAGACATGCCAATTAATACCGCGCCGCGGCCAATCACTAATACGTCGCCGCCCTCCAGGGTGGCGTGGTCATAATTAATATTCTCGTCGCCGAAATACTTAATAAATTCGCCATCGGCGAATGCCGGGTGCCAGCGATATATGGCTCGCAGGTTATTGGTTTCACGCTGGCGGGCCGGTTTGGCCATCGGGTTAATGGAGACGCCGTTATAAATCCAGCACGAGGTATCGCGGGTAAATAAATGGTTTGGCAGCGGCTTCATAATAAAATCATTCGCCGTGTGGGTATCCACCACCATATTTTTAATCGCCGCCGGAATTTCACCGTAGGTTAATCCGCCGCTCAGTCTGCGCGCCAGTTCCCGGTGCGGCATATCTGCCAGCCAGCCGCGCACGTCGCTGGCAAAGGTTGGCCCGAGACGGTAGTCGGAGATTTGCGTCTCCAGCAGCCAGGCTTTCGCCTCTGTAATATCAAGCGTTTGAGTGAGAAGGTCGGTCAACAGCAGGACTTCCACACCCTGCTCGCGCAGCGTGTTTGCGAAAATGTCATGCTCCTCACCCGCCCGCTCAACCGAGAGCACATCATCAAATAACAGCTCCTGACAGTTTGATGGCGTTAAGCGCTTAAGACTTAAATTTGGGCGGTGCAGCATCACGCTACGCAATTGACCAATTTCAGAACCGACATAATGCTTTTCCATAATTATTCCTTTAACTGTTTTTCAGAATAAAAAGGGCATGCGCCATATTCGTGTAATGATATGGCGGCTAAGCTCAATTGATTTCGTGGTCAATAGTAGGCGCTTAAATAAACCGTATTGTGATGTTGCTCACGTGAAATTAGGTATTGAGTAGTTTGTTTTCATTTGCATGATTCGCATCAGATAATGATTAATTTGATATTATTAGCCGGTGAATAGCTAAGCAGGATCCGTTGGCATTATTTGAGGTTGTTATTATTTTGTAGAATTTAATGTTTTGACATATTTGATTATGCTATTGATTTTAAATGATTTTATTTGATGTGCGGAATGACTATGCACAATAGCCAATTAACTATTTTTGACTTAAGAAAAATCAATAAATAATTATGGAATTTAATAGCAAATAATCAAAATGATAAAGTGTGAAGCTGGCGCGAGTTTTATGATGAAGGCAGTACAATCAGTGAGTTAGCGTCACGGCATCGTCACGACGCGCTGAGGTTATGCATAACAACTGCATAAATGCCTGTGAGGGATTAACAGCAGATTAACACCTTTCCCGATAAACATGCGTTCGCGCAACTCTCCGCGAAAAAGGGCTGGTATGGCAGTTTGAATTCTCGTATAAAAGATGAAAATGAAACAGTGTTTTATTATGAGGGTTTAATTATGATTATCGGCAACATCCACCATCTGCAAGCCTGGCTACCGGAACCCCTGCGTCTGGCCATCGAGCACGTTAAGGCCCACGTCACCGACGCCACCCCGCCGGGCAAGCATGACATCAACGGCAGCAACCTGTTTTATCTGGTCTCCGAAGACATGACCCAGCCGTTTGCCGAGCGCCGCGCGGAGTACCATGCGCGCTATCTGGACATTCAGATTGTGCTCAAAGGGCAGGAAGGGATGACGTTCAGTACCTTGCCACACGGCACGCCGGACACCGACTGGCTGGCGGATAAAGACATCGCGTTCCTGCCGGAAGGCGAGCAGGAGAAAACCGTGGTGCTGAGCGAAGGGGATTTCGTGGTGTTCTGGCCGGGTGAAGTGCATAAGCCGCTGTGCGCGGTGGGGGGGCCTGCTAAGGTCAGGAAAGTGGTTGTTAAGATGTTGGTGGAGTAATTTTCCCTCACCCCGGCCCTCTCCCAAGGGGAGAGGGTGTAAAAGTTCCCTCTCCCTGTGGGAGAGGGTTAGGGTGAGGGCACCAGACCGCACCCACGCATAATGTGATCCAGCTTAAATTTCCCGCACTCCCTCTTCCCTTCTCATTTACCTGCGCTTTTTCTGCGTCATAGTATGATCGTTAAATTAATGAACGCCGTTCTATAATATAGAACAAAATGATTCAGCAAGGAGATCTCATGCCGCAGTCCGCGTTGTTCACGGGAATCATTCCCCCTGTCTCCACCATTTTTACCGCCGATGGCCAGCTTGATAAGCCGGGCACCGCTGCGCTGATCGACGATCTGATCTCGGCAGGCGTTGACGGCCTGTTCTTCCTGGGCAGCGGCGGTGAGTTTTCCCAGCTCAGCGCCGAAGAGCGTAAAACCATTGCCCGCTTTGCTATCGATCACGTCGATCGTCGTGTGCCGGTGCTGATCGGCACCGGCGGCACCAACGCCCGGGAAACCATTGAACTGAGCCAGCACGCCCAGCAGGCGGGGGCGGACGGCATCGTGGTGATCAACCCCTACTACTGGAAGGTGTCTGAAGCGAACCTGATCCGCTATTTCGAGCAGGTGGCCGACAGCGTCACGCTGCCGGTGATCCTCTATAACTTCCCGGCGCTGACCGGGCAGGATCTGACGCCGGCGCTGGTGAAAACCCTGGCTGACTCGCGCAGCAACATCGCCGGCATTAAAGATACCATCGACTCCGTGGCCCATCTGCGCAGCATGATCCACACCGTCAAAGCCGCCCATCCGCACTTCACCGTGCTATGCGGCTACGACGATCATCTGTTTAATACCCTGCTGCTCGGCGGCGATGGGGCGATCTCGGCCAGCGGCAACTTTGCTCCGCAGGTGTCGGTGAATCTTCTGAAAGCCTGGCGGGATAAAGACGTGGCGAAAGCGGCTGAGTATCATCAGACCTTACTGCAAATACCGCAGATGTATCAGCTGGATACGCCGTTTGTGAACGTCATTAAAGAGGCGATTGTGCTCTGCGGCCGCCCGATTTCTACCCACGTGCTGCCGCCCGCCTCTGCGCTGGACGAGCCGCGTAAGGCGCAGCTGAAAACCCTGCTGCAACAGCTCAAGCTCTGCTGAGCCGGACGATAACCATGACCATCGAGAAAATTTACACCCCGCAGGATGATGCGTTTTATGCCGTCATCACCCATGCGGCGGGGCCGCAGGGCGCGCTGCCGCTGACTCCGCAGATGCTGATGGAATCCCCCAGCGGCACCTGTTCGGCATGACCCAGAACGCCGGGATGGGCTGGGACGCCAACAAGCTGACCGGCAAAGAGGTGCTGATTATTGGCACCCAGGGCGGCATCCGCGCCGGGGACGGACGACCGGTTGCGCTGGGCTACCACACCGGGCACTGGGAGATCGGCATGCAGATGCAGGCCGCGGCGAAGGAGATCACCCGCAACGGCGGGATCCCGTTTGCGGCCTTCGTCAGCGATCCGTGCGACGGTCGCTCGCAGGGCACGCACGGGATGTTCGACTCCCTGCCGTACCGCAACGATGCGGCGATTGTGTTTCGTCGTCTGATTCGCTCCCTGCCGACGCGCCGGGCGGTCATTGGCGTGGCGACCTGCGATAAAGGGCTGCCCGCCACCATGATTGCGCTGGCCTCGATGCACAATCTGCCGACCATTCTGGTGCCGGGCGGGGCGACACTGCCGCCGACCGTGGGGGAAGACGCGGGCAAGGTGCAGACCATCGGCGCGCGCTTCGCCAACCATGAACTCTCCCTGCAGGAGGCCGCCGAGCTGGGCTGTCGCGCCTGTGCGTCGCCGGGCGGCGGGTGCCAGTTCCTCGGCACGGCGGGCACCTCGCAGGTGGTGGCCGAAGCGCTGGGTCTGGCGCTGCCGCACTCCGCGCTGGCGCCGTCCGGACAGGCGGTGTGGCTGGAAATTGCCCGCCAGTCGGCGCGGGCGGTGAGCGAGCTGGATAACCGCGGCATCACCACGCGCGATATCCTCACCGATAAAGCCATCGAAAACGCCATGGTGATCCACGCGGCGTTCGGCGGCTCCACCAATTTACTGCTGCACATCCCGGCCATCGCCCACGCGGCGGGCTGCACGATCCCGGACGTAGAACACTGGACACGCGTCAACCGCAGGGTGCCGCGCCTGGTCAGCGTGCTGCCCAACGGCCCGGACTATCACCCAACCGTGCGCGCCTTCCTTGCGGGCGGTGTGCCGGAGGTGATGCTTCACCTGCGCGATCTCGGTTTGCTGCATCTGGATGCCATGACCGTCACCGGCCAGACGGTGGGCGAGAACCTCGACTGGTGGCAGGCGTCCGAGCGCCGTAAGCGCTTCCGCCAGTGCCTGCGCGAGCAGGACGGCGTGGATCCGGATGACGTGATCCTGCCGCCCGAGAAGGCAAAAGCGAGAGGGCTGACCTCAACGGTCTGCTTCCCGACGGGCAACATCGCGCCGGAAGGCTCGGTGATCAAGGCCACGGCCATTGACCCGTCGGTGGTGGGTGACGATGGCGTTTACCGTCATACGGGCCGGGCAAGGGTGTTTGTCTCGGAAGCACAGGCGATTAAAGCCATCAAGCAGGAAGAGATTAAACAGGGCGATATCATGGTGGTGATCGGCGGTGGGCCGTCCGGTACCGGCATGGAAGAGACCTACCAGCTCACCTCTGCGCTGAAGCATATCTCATGGGGCAAGACGGTGTCGTTAATCACCGATGCGCGCTTCTCGGGGGTATCGACGGGCGCCTGCTTCGGCCACGTGTCGCCGGAAGCGCTGGCGGGCGGGCCGATTGGCAAGCTGCGCGACAACGACATCATCGAGATTGCCGTGGATCGCCTGACCCTGACGGGCAGCGTCAACTTTATCGGTACCGCAGAAAACCCGCTGACGCCGGAAGAGGGCGCGCGCGAGCTGGCAGTAAGACAGACGCACCCGGACCTGCACCCTCATGACTTTTTGCCGGACGATACCCGCCTGTGGGCGGCATTACAGTCGGTGAGCGGCGGCACCTGGAAAGGCTGTATTTATGACACCGATAAAATTATCGAGGTAATTAACGCCGGTAAAAAAGCACTCGGACTTTAATTATTTTCTGAGCGATACCGTCTACGGGAAATATCCCGTGGACGGTTTTCGCGCATCTTAAATTTATCAATTTAAACAATGCGTTGCGATATATCGGTGGCGTCACAAAAGCAAAATATCGTAATTCGGAAATAAGATATGACCATTGCTGGTTAATTGAACAGCTCATTACACTCCATTAACACGATGTTGTGAAATCAGCATACGAAAATAAAGGTGCGATGATGATGCAATTAACCATGAAAGATAAAATTGGCTACGGGCTGGGTGACACCGCCTGCGGCTTTGTCTGGCAGGCCACCATGTTCCTGCTGGCCTACTTTTATACCGACGTGTTTGGCCTGTCGGCGGGCATTATGGGCACGCTGTTTTTGGTCTCCCGCGTGCTCGACGCCGTGACCGACCCGCTGATGGGGCTGCTGGTGGACCGCACCCGCACGCGCTACGGCCAGTTCCGCCCGTTCCTGCTGTGGGGGGCGATCCCGTTTGGCATCGTCTGCATGCTGACCTTCTACACGCCGGATTTCTCTGCGCAGGGCAAAATCATCTACGCCTGCGTAACCTACATTCTGCTGACCCTGGTCTACACCTTCGTTAACGTGCCGTACTGCGCCATGCCGGGCGTGATTACCGCCGACCCGAAAGAGCGTCACGCCCTGCAGTCGTGGCGTTTCTTCCTGGCGGCGGCGGGCTCGCTTGCCATTAGCGGCATCGCGCTGCCGCTGGTGAGCATCATCGGCAAAGGGGACGAGCAGGTGGGCTATTTCGGCGCCATGTGCGTGCTGGGGTTGACCGGCGTGGTGCTGCTCTACGTCTGCTTCTTTACCACCAAAGAGCGTTACACCTTTGAGGTTCAGCCGGGCTCGTCGGTGGCGAAAGACCTTAAGCTGCTGCTGGGCAACGGCCAGTGGCGGATCATGTGCGCGTTCAAGATGATGGCGACCTGCTCCAACGTGGTACGCGGCGGGGCCACGCTCTACTTCGTCAAATACGTGATGGATCACCCGGAGATGGCGACCCAGTTTTTACTCTACGGCAGCCTCGCCACCATGTTTGGCTCGCTCTGCTCCTCCCGTCTGCTGGGCCGCTTTGACCGGGTAAAAGCCTTCAAGTGGATCATCGTCGCCTACTCGCTGATCAGCCTGCTGATTTTCGTCACCCCGGCGGAGCATATTGCCCTGATTTTCGCCCTCAACATCCTGTTCCTGTTCGTCTTCAACACCACCACGCCGCTGCAGTGGCTGATGGCCTCTGACGTGGTGGATTACGAGGAGAGCCGCAGCGGGCGACGCCTCGACGGACTGGTGTTCTCCACCTATCTGTTCAGCCTGAAGATTGGCCTGGCGATTGGCGGGGCGGTGGTGGGTTGGATCCTGGCGTACGTCAACTACTCCGCCAGCAGCAGCGTGCAGCCGGTTGAGGTGCTGACCACCATCAAAATTCTGTTCTGCGTGGTGCCGGTGGTGCTCTACGTGGGCATGTTCATCATGCTGTCGTTCTATAAGCTCACCGATGCCCGCGTGGAGGCCATCAGCCAGCAGCTGATCAAGCACCGCGCGGCGCAGGGCGAGGCCGTTCCCGACGCAGCGACAGCCGCATCCCATTAACCGGAGGCAATATGGAAATCACCAACCCAATACTCACCGGCTTCAACCCGGACCCGTCTTTATGCCGTCAGGGCGAGGACTACTACATCGCCACCTCGACCTTCGAGTGGTTCCCGGGCGTGCGCATCTATCACTCCCGTGACCTGAAAAACTGGTCGCTGGTCAGCACGCCGCTGGACCGCGTGTCGATGCTGGACATGAAGGGCAACCCGGACTCCGGCGGCATCTGGGCGCCGTGCCTGAGCTACGCTGACGGCAAATTCTGGCTGCTCTACACCGACGTAAAGATTGTCGACTCGCCGTGGAAAAACGGCCGCAACTTCCTCGTCACTGCGCCGTCCATCGAGGGGCCGTGGAGCGATCCGATCCCGATGGGCAACGGCGGGTTTGACCCATCCCTGTTCCACGACGACGATGGCCGTAAATACTACCTCTACCGTCCGTGGGGGCCGCGCCACCACAGCAACCCGCACAACACCATTGTGATGCAGGAGTTTGACCCGCAGACCGGCACCCTCTCGCGCGAGCGCAAAACCCTGTTTACCGGCACGCCGCTCTGCTACACCGAAGGCGCTCACCTGTATCGCCACGCGGGATGGTACTACCTGATGGTCGCCGAAGGCGGCACCAGCTACGAGCACGCGGTTGTGGTGCTGCGTTCAAAAACCATCGACGGGCCGTACGAGCTGCACCCGGAGGTGACGATGATGACCAGCTGGCACCTGCCGGAGAACCCGCTGCAGAAGAGCGGCCACGGCTCGCTGCTGCAGACCCACACCGGGGAGTGGTACATGGCCTACCTCACCAGCCGCCCGCTGCGCCTGCCCGGCGTGCCGCTGCTGGCCTCCGGCGGACGCGGCTACTGTCCGCTGGGGCGCGAGACCGGCATCGCCCGCATTGAATGGCGCGACGGCTGGCCGTACGTGGAAGGCGGCAAGCACGCGCAGTTGACCGTGAAAGGCCCACAGGTGGCGGAACAGCCTGCATCCATTCAGGGCAACTGGCGGGAGGACTTCGACGGCAGCACGCTTGACCCGGAACTGCAGACCCTGCGCATCCCGTTCGACGACACCCTCGGCTCGCTCACCGCGCGCCCGGGCTATTTACGGCTCTACGGCAACGACTCGCTCAACTCGACCTTTACCCAGTCGACCGTGGCGCGCCGCTGGCAGCACTTCACCTTCCGCTCCGAAACGCGGATGCAGTTCTCGCCGGTTCACTTCCAGCAAAGCGCCGGACTGACCTGCTACTACAACAGTAAAAACTGGAGCTACTGCTTTGTGGACTACGAGGAGGGGAAGGGGAGAACCATCAAGGTTATTCAACTCGACCACAATGTGCCGTCATGGCCGCTGCATGAGCAGCCGATTCCGGTGCCGGAGAGTGCGGAGAGCGTCTGGCTGCGGGTGGATGTGGATACGCTGGTCTACCGCTACAGCTACTCGTTCGATGGCGAGACGTGGCACACCGTGCCGGTAACATATGAGGCGTGGAAGCTGTCGGACGACTACATCGGCGGGCGCGGTTTCTTCACCGGCGCGTTTGTGGGGCTGCACTGCGAGGACATCAGCGGCGACGGCTGCCACGCGGACTTCGACTACTTCACCTACGAGCCGGCATAACGGCTCAGGCCGGGTAGCCCAGCGCGCGTGAGAGCTGGAGCCCGGCCTGCTGAAGCTGCTCGCGGAAATTAGCCAGCCCGGCATCGTCCACGCGCGAGGTCAGCGTCGACAGGCTCAGAGCGGCAATCACGCGGGATTCATGGTTCCACACCGGCACCGCCACGCAGCGCACGCCCTGCTCGTTCTCTTCGCTATCCAGGGCATAGCCCTGCTCGCGGGTCTGCGCCAGAGCGGCCATTAATGCTTCACGAGAGGCGAGGGTGGAAGGGGTATGGGTGGTGTACTGATAGCCCTCAAGCAGGGCGTTCAGCTCGGTCTCGCCCAGCCAGGCAATCAACACCTTGCCGATGGCGGTGGCGTGAACCGGCAGGCGGCGGCCAATGCGCGAATAGGCGATGGCGGCCAGCTTGCCTTCAATCTTCTCGATATAAACCCCTTCACGCCCGTCCAGGATCCCCAGATGGGTGGTCTGCCCGGTCCGTTGGGACAGCTCCGTCAGCCAGCCTTTCGCCTTCTGACGAATATCGATGGAGCCCACAACGAAATGACCGCGCTCGACCAGCTTCATGCCGAGGCGATATTTGCCGTTCTCCGGGTTCTGATCGATATAGCCATGAAGCTGCAGGGTTTTCAGCAGGGAGTGGAGGGTACTCTTGCTCAGCCCCATCAGTTTGCTGATGTCGGTGATCTTAAGCTCGGTGGCCTGCTCGTTGAACAGGTCGAGGATCTGCAACGCACGTTCAACAGACTGAATAATCGGCATAATGCTGGTATGTCCACGCTGGAATTAAGGCGAAAACGTACCTTTTTCGGGGTGAAAAATCAATGAAGCAGAGCCGGTTTGCTCCCTCTCCCCGTGCAAGGTAAAAGCAAAAACGACAACCCTGTTGTCGTTTTTTAGTGTTTTCCCCCTCTCCCCGTGGGAGAGGGCCGGGGTGAGGGCATCAGACCGCAGAGGATCCAATCAACCCCCAAGCGTCGCCACCATCACCGCCTTAATCGTATGCATCCGGTTTTCCGCCTGGTCAAACACGATGCTCGCCGCCGACTCAAACACCTCGTCCGTCACTTCCATCCCGCCGTGCAGGTCGAACTCTTTCGCCATCTGCTTGCCGAGCGTGGTCTGGTCGTCATGGAACGCCGGCAGACAGTGCAGGAATTTCACGTTCGGGTTACCGGTGAGCGCCATCATCTGCGCGTTCACCTGATACCCGCGCAGCAGCGCAATCCGCTCCGCCCACTTCTCTTTGGCTTCGCCCATCGACACCCACACGTCGGTATAGATAAAGTCCGCACCCTTCACGCCCACCGCCACGTCTTCCGTCAGGGTGATCTTCCCGCCGTGCTTCTCCGCCAGCGCGCTGCACTCCGCCACCAGGCTCTCTTCCGGCCAGCAGGCCTTCGGAGCCACCAGACGTAGATCCAGCCCGGTCAGCGCTGCCGCTTCCAGCATTGAGTTGCCCATGTTGTTGCGCGCGTCGCCCGCGTAGACCAGCGTCATCTCGTTAAACGCCTTGCCCGGCAGGTGCTCCTGCATGGTCAGCAGGTCCGCCAGCAGCTGCGTCGGGTGGAACTCGTTAGTCAACCCGTTCCACACCGGCACGCCCGCATACTGCGCCAGCGTCTCGACCACTTCCTGGCCGTGACCGCGATATTGAATGCCATCGTACATCCGCCCCAGCACGCGCGCGGTGTCCTTAATTGACTCTTTATGCCCAATCTGGCTGCCGCTCGGCCCTAAATAGGTGACGCGCGCGCCCTGGTCAAATGCGGCAACTTCGAAAGAGCATCGTGTACGGGTTGAGTCTTTTTCGAAGATGAGCGCGATGTTTTTGCCAGTAAGCTTTTGTACTTCCTTGCCATTTTTTTTATCGGCTTTGAGCTGTGCGGCAAGAGTCAGCAGAGAAGTGAGCTGTGCAGGGGTAAAGTCGAGCAATTTCAGAAAGTGTTTCTTGTACAGATCAGACATTTTATCCTCACATGGCAAACGCCACTTATTGAATTAAAATTCACTTTATATGTGTAATTATTCATTTGCAACCCCGTTTAACAAATCTTTCTTACAAAGGTGGAGGCAAACACGTCCGTGTGTGAAAATAGAAGTATCTGCCGCACTTTAAAGAGGAATGAGCCATGGCAAACCCGGAACACCTGGAAGAACAACGCGAAGAGACGCGTCTGATTATTGAAGAGCTGCTGGAAGACGGTAGCGATCCGGACGCGCTGTACACCATCGAGCACCATTTCTCTGCGGATGATTTCGACGCGCTGGAAAAAATGGCGGTGGAAGCTTTTAAACTGGGTTACGAAGTGACCGAGCCGGAAGAGCTGGAAGTGGAAGAGGGCGATACCGTCATCTGCTGCGACATCCTGAGCGAAGGCGCGCTGAAGGCGGAGCTGATCGACGCGCAGGTAGAACAGCTGATGAACCTGGCCGAGAAGTTTGACGTGGAGTACGACGGCTGGGGAACCTACTTCGAAGATCCGAACGGTGAAGACGGCGAAGAGGGCGACGACGAAGATTACGTCGATGAAGACGACGACGGCGTGCGTCACTAAGCGTTTCAGGCGGTGGCGCGCGCCACCGCTTTTTCAAGGCAGAACCATGGATTACCCGCAGATACTTGCCCCCGTACTCAACTTCCTCCAGTGCCCGACCCCGCAAGCATGGATTGATAAAGCCCGCGACCCGGCGAACCTGCCGCTGCTGCTCACCGACCACATGGTGTGCGAGCTCAAGGCCGCCCAGACCGCGCTGCTGCTGGTGCGTAAATACGTCGCCGACGAAAGCGGTGCCGACGCGCTGCTCGACTGGCTCAAACCCTATGAACTGTTCACCTTCCGCGACGGCCCGGAGCCGGACTTCATCGCCCTGCACAGGCAGATTGGCAAAAGCGTGATGCCCAAAACCGACGACCCGTGGGGCCAGGCGCTTATCGACAGCATGGTGCTGCTGATTAAAGAGGAGCTGCACCACTTCTGGCAGGTGCGCGAGGCGATGCTGGCCCGCGACATTCCGTACGTCAAAATCACCGCCAGCCGCTACGCCAAAGGGATGCTGAAGGAAGTGCGCACCCACGAGCCGCTGACGCTGATCGATAAGCTCATCTGCGGCGCCTACATCGAAGCCCGCTCCTGCGAACGCTTCGCCGCGCTGGCCCCGTTCCTCGACGACGACCTGCAGAAGTTCTATCTCTCGCTGCTGCGCTCGGAAGCGCGCCATTATCAGGACTACCTGACGCTGGCCCGGCAGGTGAGCGACGACGATATCTCACCGCGCATAAAGCTTTTTGGCGAAATTGAAGCCACACTTATCTCGACACCGGACAACGAGTTTCGCTTCCACAGCGGCGTGCCGGTGTAAACCGGCATAACTCAAGGATAAGGATGCGAGATGAATAAAACGTGGACCCGTATTGTGATTGTCGTCATTGCGGCTGCCGCCGTGGCGTTCTGGGTGTTTTTCGACAGGCAGCGCGCCCCGGAACGGCAGATGGATAACGCCCTCAACGCGATGCCCGCCTGGCAGGTGATTAAGGAGCAGGAGCCCGCGCTGCATCAGCGCATCCTCGACCAGATGGCCGCCCTGCAAAAAGCGGGCGAGCCGGAGCAGCAGATTATCGACACCATCCAGCCGCAGATCCTGCATTTGCAGATGTCGCGCCTGCAAAACGCCCCGGACGCCAACGTGGTGAACTACATGACCATCAATATGGAGCAGACCGCCGCCATCCAGAAGGTGAGCGACGACGCCTGCTTCCGCTTCCTCTACCCGATGGTAAAGGGCGGTATCAACCCGATGCGCATGCTGGATAAAGACCTGATGGCGCGTCGCATGCAGGCCGACGCCGACATGATGCGCGCAGCCTACGGCAAAAACCGCCACATCGTGACCCAGGCCGAGCGCGAGGCGGCTGTCGAGGATGTGAGACCGATTATGAAGGCGCTTGCCGATAAGTACGGCGAGGACATCCAGTTGCTGCAGATGCCCGAGAAGGCGGTGGGCAAAGAGAAGCTCTCCTGTGATATGGTGCAGGAGATGTGGGCCAAGGTGCTTGCGCTGCCGGAGCAGAAGGCGGCGAGGGTGATTCGGCTGGCGGTGTCTGAGCTGGACTGACGAAGGGCGCTTGTTTTTTGGGCACTTAGCGCGGGTTTCGCGCGTCGTCGCTTGCATGGCGGCGCGCGACAGGTATAATCCACAACGTTTCCGCATCCCCTTCAGTGCCGAAGTGGCGAAATCGGTAGACGCAGTTGATTCAAAATCAACCGTAGAAATACGTGCCGGTTCGAGTCCGGCCTTCGGCATTCAGTACCTTATTTTCTTTTAAATCAATGAGTTAGTGTGAAAATTCCGTCTCATTGACCAGTTGAAAATGTCTATTCTTCATCACGTACAAAAGCCACTGTGTTTGTTAATGGCTTTGGTATGTTAGCACATAGTGGCGAGTAGTTCCCAAGCTCAACCTCGTATCGCTTTTCCCTTTGAAGCTGGAAGACGTGCCGCCGTCTCTAAACCTATACCAAAACAGACTGATCACACGCATTTAAGCCCGATGTGCAGCCTTGTGGCTGCGTAAACAGGTGAATAGTGGTAAACGTACCTGCACACGACATGCAGGCTCTGCCAGCGCTTCGCTCACGCTCCTAACGGTACACGAGCACCCTGATAAGGTGTGATCCCTCTGACTATCTGATGAAGTCGCTACGCTCCGCTTGTTGCTTGTACCACTAACGGGGCTTTATGGCTTGTATTGTCCAAATTTTGCGCTACGCTACCTTTGATTACTCACAGCAAAGGATAAATAAGATGGAAAAAGAACACTTTAAAGCGCACGTTCAGTATGACGACTGGAAGGGAAGCGTTGCAGCAGACAGTGCTGATCAGGAAGACTTTAGCGACTTTCTGAGAGACAAAGGGGTATTGAAAGAAGGTGAGATTGTGAAAGGTATTTCCTTCTACTCAGCAGAGCGTTTCTTTGATGTTGAAGCATTTGTTTCAGACGATGAACATGGGTTAAGAAGGGAAAAAGTCACAATGACGCTTGAGGAGTTTTTCAAAACCTTCAAACGTTTTTCAGTCAAGATTTCTCGCAAAGGGGAATTTGACGATCAAGAAATCGAGTTCAAAGAGTAAGGAATCATCATGAGCATTTACTTTAATGAACATGGCAGCGCGATTGGATACCAGGTAGATGGACGCTGGACAATCAAGGGGGATTATTTGCAGGTTGAGCATGGCGCTAACATTCCAGGCGGCCTATACAAGATTGATGATAACAAAGTGAAATTTCCATTCGACTACAAGGAGGTTGAGGGGGAGATTGATACAGAGAAACTCACCTTCACCGTGAATGGTCAAGAGTACCCAATGAGGAAAATGAAAACTTATCCGTGGGAGGTACAGCTGTAAAGGGGGCATTGCGCCCCTCGTATCATCCCTGTAAAGCCCGTAGCCATATCATAAGCAAATGAAGCTGGCTTCCTGTCATAGCTGGCACTCGGAGAGGTTTTATCTCTCCATCACCCTGTCTTCCGGCTTTGACGTTGCACAGCGCGAGCGCTAAAGCCATAATGCTGCTGTTCTCCATTTCCTTCTCTCCGTTGGGAATGTTGAATACGGCGGGGGCTGGCTTCTTGGTGGTTGGCGGCCCCTGCCACTTGCTGATCAACTGCTCTTCTGAGGTTTGTTGGTAACAGGTGACGCTGTATCGTCGTCCCTGCAAACTTTACTACCTGCGTATAAACGCACACCGTAGCACCACACCAGATAAAGCTGGTGATCGGCTCTTCTTCCTTCTTCAATTTTCTGAATCCTCTGTATCGAATGTTTTTGCATACAGGCAACTCTGAGCGCTCGTAACGTATGTGAACAGGTAATTGGTGTTCTCATACACGCATAGCGTTTTTCCGTTCTCCGTCTGTTCTTCCTGTGGGTTGGTCATCGTAATTTGTCCGGCATTAGCCACGGCTGGTAATAATGTCAGCGTCAGCACAAGATATTTAGATTTCAAGGCTAAACTCCTCTGTCAATTCGTCGCCTACTTCGAGCGTGTAACCAATATAAAAGAGCGTTGACCGTGGATCAGCATGGCCCAGGAGAAGGGCGATCTGTTCAATCGGCACACCTGCACTGAATAAAATTCGCCCTTTTGATTTTCGTGGGGTATGACACCCTACGTTAGAGAACCCCACTCTACGCCCGATCTTGCTGAACTCAGTGAACACAGTGTTACGGGTTACGGCGTTGCCTTTGCTACGGAGATCGCCTTTGCTAAAGATGAAATCCGTCTTCACAGGCATAGTGGATTGTTCCTCTCTCCGCATCTCTACGATTTTCCGCATGGTGTCAGTAATCTTGATACGGAGCGGTTTCACCTTCTTATTAGGATCTGCCTTTCGTTTAGATTTCTGCTGTTTCACCTCGATATGCGTTTTCCCTGCACTGAATTGTGACCAGGTGAGGGTTAACAGGTCAGAGATACGTAATGCGCTCTCATACTGCATCACCCATGCACAGTAGAACAGGTTTGTTCTGGTATTGCGTCGTAGCTCTGCCGCCACTGCTTTCACGTCCTCCGCGCTTCTAAGCGCAACTGCGATACCTTCCATTCTTTATCCCTCCTCTTGTTCGTTTCGTTGAAAACATCATTGATCAGAAATTGATCATTTTCAATATGTTGCACGATACGTTTGTTTATGAAGAGCACGAAATGATCAAAAGGTGTGCGCGGTTGCCTGACCTATCGAACAGCGCCCGAGGCACTTCCCCAATTCCAGGCGCAGATTTTGGCAAATATCAGTAAGTGATTGAAAAATAGATGAAAATACATTTAACAACATGATTCATGAAACGGTAGTTCTGTCAAGAAATTTATTTTCGATGACGGGGAGTTACCCCTGTTTGCACGGTGAAGTGATGGAAAAGTGTACTGATTGAATAGAATCAATGAGTTAGAGAATACACTTTACTAATGTGTATCGAAGTAGGGCGTAATTGCACTGTAGATGATAGTAATTCTCATTCGAATTGATTGTGATAAGAAATGATTAGAATGCTAACTAATTGGCGGTTTTCGGCATGAAAAAAGAAACATCGTTTCAATTTAGTAAGCTCGTTCAGCACATTGCACCTGTCATGAAAGTGTACATTGTGGACAATGATCGCTGTGAGCCGCACGGCGCAAGGCTTTCGTATAAGTGATGAAAGATACTTTGAAAGTGAGAAAGGCGCTCAGAGAGCGTTACAGGCTGGTTATTTAGGATGGAATAAGCATCGCTATACCTGGTATTTAGAATGTATTTAGCGTGGGGTTTTTCCGGCGCTATGGAGGCGAGTATTCGCGATTAACACGCAATCATGAGTGAAACGAGGGATGTAGGGTTAATTCTCCATAAAGTGGACTGTACAATTTGGTATGCGCTGATCACGCGCATGAAAGTAACCTCTACTGAAAGTTATTGTTGAGAAGAGATTTTTCCTGTATAGAAACTTGTCATGTTCGCTTCACTCACTGACACAAACCAACTACTAACTACCCTTAATTAAATTAAGGTTATTAATTATCTCTCTTATGTTCTCGTATTCCTCGAACATACATCATTGTGCAGATACTTTTTCATGCGACATTCACCCGCTGATCGCTGGTCCATTGTGAGCCTACGATCTCAACACATCAAAATTATGTAAAAGGGCTTATCATTAAAATGATGTGTTAACAGGTTCATTGTGCGATGTAGCGTAGCTACAAGATCGGCTCACTCGCATGAAGAGCCGGAAATGATGCCAATCGTAGAAGCGTCATCTTCGGTTGGCAAAACTACCATAAAAACTTGTTGACTTCCACTAACTAATGTTGCTATAAAGCACATTATGGCATTGACATTTAGCAAGGTATTGAAATAGATCAATAAATGTCTTGACAAAACGTTCGTTTGTATGTTATAGTTAGGTATGTTCTGAAGAAACAGAACAACAATTCACTCTACAGATTTCCTTTTAAGCCTCCTCCTGGGCATTCGGTGAGGGGGCTTTTCTGCGTCTGTAGCTCACCGACAAGGTGAGTCCCCACAATGAATAAGGAGACAAACTTCTATGAAGTATTTCAGCAGTGACCAGGTGTTTTATGAACTGGTGAGTGGTAAAGCCACAAGAGATTTAATCTACGCATCTATGTACGTAGCCAGAAAACGAAAGTATTTCGAACGTGAACAGATGTTTAAAGAAGCACTATCCCGTTTTGATGAATTTAAGAAGGATTCCAAAGAATGAAGATTAACTTCACCCCTGAAACTTACGAGGCTTTGATCAATCGGGCTAATCGTGAAAATAAAGCCGCCGCCGCACTGGTGAGCGAATTAATAACAACAGTCCTTAACAAAGAGGAAACCAATGAACCAAAGAAGAAAAGTAATAACCTACGTTGATGCAATTTGCGGATCTGGAAAGTCCACCACGTTACAGCACTACATCAAGTCAAGTTTATTAACAAATTCCGAAGCAATTCCCCCCCGTTATCTTCTCGTGATGCCAACACATGATTTATGTAATCAAGTGAAGGAAGAACTTGAAAGCCG
>NZ_JAMJFW010000025.1:0-72274 GCF_023544405.1 Enterobacter cloacae complex sp. OE43NF | reverse complement strand
TCGGGGCGAGGGCATCAAGCCACACACACCCCCGCAAAAAACTACGGGCGATACACCTTCACATTCGCAAAGCCCTGCTCACGCAGATACAGCGCCTGCAGGCGGCTCATCACCCCACGCTCACACCACAGCAGGTATGTTTTGCTCTGGTCGAGGTCGCCAAATTTGGTGCTCAGCTTATAGAACGGCAGAGAAACCACTTCCACCCCTTCCACCTGTAGCGGCTTGTCGTCCTGCTCATCAACGGAGCGGATATCCAGAATCGCGTCGTTGGCACCGAAACCGCTCACGGTTTCAACCTCAACCACTTCCTGCTCGGTCTGCTGGGCAATCTCACGGATGTCGATGTTGGAGGCTTCTTCCACCACTTTATCCAGAATGCTGAAATCAAAGTTCTCTTCTTCCGCTTCGATCTTCGCTTTTACCGCTTTGACCGTCGGGCTCTTCGAGATCACGCCGCAGTACTCTGGCATGGTACGGGCAAAATCTTCAGTGCCGATTTCGCGCGCCAGATCGATGATGTGCTCTTTGTCGTGAGAGATCAGCGGACGCAGGATCAGGGTGTCAGAGACATTGTCGATGAGACGCAGGTTGGTCAGCGTCTGGCTGGAAACCTGACCCAGCGCTTCACCGGTGACCAGCGCCTGCACACCATAGCGTTCCGCTACTTTAGAGGCCGCACGCACCATCATACGCTTGAGGACCACGCCCATCTGACCGTCGTCCACTTTCTCCAGGATTTCGCCAACCACTGGCTCGAAGTTGATCGCCACAAAGCGCACGCGGTGCGAGCTGCCAAAGCGATTCCACAGATAGTGTGCCACCTGACGCACGCCGATTTCATGCGCCGCGCCGCCCAGATTAAAGAAGCAGTAATGCACACGGCAGCCGCGACGCATCAGCATGTAGCTGGAGACGCCAGAGTCGAAACCACCGGAAATCAGGGACAGCACATCTTCCTGAGTACCGATTGGGAAGCCGCCGATACCTTCGTAACGCCCTTTCACCAGCAGCAGGCGATCGTTTTCGATCTCCAGGTTCACGGTGACATCCGGGTTGGTCAGACGCACGCGCGCCGTTTCAACATGCTGGTTCAGACCGCCGCCAACGTAACGTTCCACCTCGATAGAGCTGAATTCGTGCTTGCCGCGACGCTTCACGCGCACGCAGAAGGTTTTGCCTTCGATCTGGTCGCGATACTGCACCAGCGCTTTTTCGAAGATGTCATGCAGGGAAGTGAACGGAACATCTTCCACTTCCAGAATATGGTGAATACCCGGAATACGGGTCAGCGCGTCGCGAATGTCCTGACGTTTGTTTTCATCTTTCGCGCGGACTTCAACGTGATCCCAGTGGCGCACCACGGCGAGGGTTTCGTCGTAGTGTTTTAAAACGTTACGAATGTTCCCGGTGAGAATTTTAATAAAGCGCAAACGCACAGATTGGCTTTTGATGGTGATTTCAGGGAACAATTTAATGATAAACTTCATGGCGGCAATGTTTCTTAGGCAAGCGTATTAAGGCTTGTAATGGAAAATAATATTACAGCCCACACCCGTGGCTGCATCCAGGCGCGCAAGTATACCACCATCGCGCCGTTCCTGTGCACATTGCGCGTTATTTGATAATTGCCCCGAGTCCGTTACCATGTTGGGGCTGAGAATATAAGAGTCAATTCACTATGCCGAAGAAGAACGACGCACCGGCCAGTTTTGAAACTGCGCTGAGTGAACTGGAGCAGATCGTCACCCGCCTTGAGAGCGGTGATTTACCGCTGGAAGAGGCGCTCAACGAATTCGAGCGTGGCGTGCAGCTGGCGCGCCAGGGGCAGGTTAAACTGCAGCAGGCCGAGCAGCGTGTGCAGATCCTGCTTTCCGATAGCGAAGACGCTAAGACAACGCCTTTCACACCGGACGCCGAGTAAATGGATTTTGCTAACGAGCTTCAGGCGCGAGTCATACGCGCCAACGACGCCCTGCGCCGTTTTATTGCGCCACAACCTTTTCAGAACACTCCACTGGTTGAGGCCATGCACTATGGCGCACTCTTGGGTGGAAAGCGCCTGCGCCCGTTCCTCGTCTACGCCACAGGCAATATGTTTGGTATCAGCGATACTACGCTGGACGCCCCGGCTGCCGCCGTTGAGTGCATCCATGCCTACTCGCTGATCCACGATGATTTACCGGCGATGGATGATGACGATCTGCGTCGCGGTCAGCCAACCTGCCATATTAAGTTTGGCGAAGCGAATGCCATCCTGGCGGGGGATGCCCTGCAAACGCTGGCATTCTCTATTCTGAGCGATGCGCCGATGGCAGAAGTCAGCGATCGCGACCGTCTGGCAATGGTTTCCGAGCTGGCGATGGCCAGCGGCGTTGCCGGAATGTGCGGTGGGCAAGCGCTGGATCTGGAGGCAGAAGGACGTCAGGTTAATCTGGAACAGCTGGAGCGTATTCACCGGCATAAAACGGGCGCACTCATCCGTGCCGCCGTACGCCTGGGCGCACTGAGCGCGGGTGAACAGGGGCGCAAAGCCCTGCCGATTCTGGACAGATACGCAGAAAGTATCGGTCTGGCGTTCCAGGTTCAGGATGACATTCTGGATGTGGTGGGCGATACTGCAACATTGGGTAAACGTCAGGGTGCGGATCAGCAGCTTGGCAAAAGTACCTACCCCGCCCTGCTGGGTCTTGAGCAAGCCCAGCGTAAAGCCCGGGATCTGATAGAGGAAGCCCGCCAGTCGCTGAATGAACTGGCCGCGCAGTCTCTCGATACCTCGGCACTGGAAGCGCTAGCGGACTATATAATCCAGCGTGATAAATAAACACACTATCTCGATGAGCCTTTGATGAGTTTTGATATTGCCAAATACCCGACACTGGCGTTAGTTGACTCCACCCAGGAGTTGCGTCTGTTGCCGAAAGAGAACCTGCCGAAGCTGTGCGACGAGCTGCGTCGCTATCTGCTCGACAGCGTAAGCCGCTCCAGCGGACATTTCGCCTCCGGGCTTGGCACGGTCGAGCTGACCGTTGCGCTACACTACGTCTACAACACCCCGTTCGATCAGCTCATCTGGGACGTGGGCCATCAGGCCTATCCACATAAAATTCTGACGGGTCGTCGCGATCAAATTGGCACGATCCGCCAGAAAGGCGGCCTGCATCCGTTCCCGTGGCGCGGTGAGAGTGAGTACGATGTTTTAAGCGTCGGCCACTCCTCCACCTCCATCTCTGCGGGTATCGGTATTGCCGTGGCCGCCGAAAAAGAGAACAAGCAGCGCCGCACCGTCTGCGTGATCGGCGACGGCGCCATCACCGCCGGGATGGCCTTTGAGGCCATGAACCACGCGGGCGATATCAAGCCGGACATGCTGGTTATCCTGAACGATAACGAAATGTCGATTTCCGAGAACGTCGGCGCGCTGAACAACCATCTGGCACAGCTGCTCTCCGGCAAGCTTTACTCCACGCTGCGCGAAGGCGGCAAGAAAGTCTTCTCTGGCGTACCGCCAATCAAAGAGCTGCTCAAGCGCACCGAAGAACACATCAAAGGCATGGTCGTGCCGGGCACACTCTTTGAAGAGCTGGGCTTTAACTATATTGGCCCGGTTGATGGGCACGACGTGCTGGGGCTGGTCACCACGCTCAAGAACATGCGCGACCTGAAAGGCCCGCAGTTCCTGCATATCATGACGAAGAAAGGCCGTGGTTACGAACCGGCGGAAAAAGATCCGATCACTTTCCACGCGGTACCTAAATTCGATCCGACCAGCGGTTGTTTGCCAAAAAGCAGCGGCGGTATGCCGAGCTATTCCAAAATCTTCGGTGACTGGTTATGTGAAACCGCGGCGAAAGACAACAAGCTGATGGCGATCACCCCGGCCATGCGAGAAGGTTCCGGCATGGTCGAGTTCTCCAAAAAATACCCTGACCAGTATTTTGACGTGGCGATTGCCGAGCAGCACGCAGTCACCTTCGCGGCGGGTCTGGCGATTGGTGGATACAAACCGGTGGTGGCGATCTACTCCACCTTCCTGCAACGCGCCTACGATCAGGTGATCCATGACGTTGCCATCCAGAAGCTGCCGGTGCTGTTTGCTATCGACCGCGCAGGCATCGTGGGTGCTGACGGCCAGACGCACCAGGGTGCATTCGATCTTTCGTTCCTGCGCTGCATTCCGGACATGGTTATCATGACGCCAAGCGACGAAAACGAATGTCGTCAGATGCTGTATACCGGCTACCACTACCAGGATGGTCCAAGCGCGGTTCGCTATCCACGCGGTAACGCGGTAGGCGTTGAGCTGCAGCCGCTGGAAAAACTGGCGATAGGTAAAGGTCTGGTGAAACGTCGCGGTGAGAAAGTGGCAATTCTGAATTTTGGCACCCTGATGCCAGAGGCCGCTAAGGTCGCTGAAGCGCTGAATGCCACTCTGGTGGATATGCGCTTCGTGAAACCGCTCGATGAATCCCTGATCCTGGAAATGGCAGAAACCCATGAGGTGCTGGTGACGCTGGAAGAAAACGCCATCATGGGCGGCGCGGGTAGCGGCGTGAACGAGGTGCTGATGGCGAACCGTAAAGCCGTTCCGGTACTGAACCTTGGTCTGCCGGATCACTTCATTCCGCAAGGTACTCAGGACGAAGCCCGCGCGGCAATTGGCCTGGACGCCGCTGGTATTGAAGCCAAAATTCGTAGCTGGCTTGCCTGATCCTTCCCCTTTTCCGCTCCTGCTATGCTTAAACGTATTGTTTAAAAAAGCAGGAGTGGAACCATGCAATACACGACATTAGGAAAAACGGATCTTAACGTTTCCCGACTTTGCCTGGGCTGTATGACCTTTGGCGAGCCTGACCGGGGTAATCACGCCTGGACGCTGCCGGAAGAGAGCAGCCGCCCTATCATCAAACGCGCCATTGAAGGTGGCATTAACTTCTTTGACACCGCCAACAGCTACTCCGACGGCAGCAGTGAAGAGATCGTCGGCCGTGCCCTGCGCGATTTTGCGCGTCGTGATGAAATCGTCGTCGCCACCAAGGTCTATTACCCGGTGGGCGATCTGGCTGAGGGGCTCTCTCGCGCCCAGATCCTGCGTTCCATTGATGACAGCCTTCGACGCCTGAACATGGACTATGTCGACCTGCTGCAAATTCACCGCTGGGATTACAACACGCCCATTGAAGAGACGCTTGAAGCGCTCAACGATGTGGTGAAAGCCGGTAAAGCGCGCTACATCGGCGCATCGTCTATGCACGCGTCGCAGTTTGCTCAGGCGCTGGCTCTGCAGGCGCAACATGGCTGGGCGCGTTTCGTCACCATGCAGGATCACTACAACCTGATCTATCGCGAAGAAGAACGCGAGATGCTACCGCTCTGCTATCAGGAAGGCGTGGCAGTGATCCCGTGGAGCCCGCTGGCACGTGGTCGCCTGACCCGTCCGTGGGGGGAAACCACAGCCCGCCTGGTATCGGATGAAGTAGGAAAAAATCTTTATTCCAGTACAGAAGCCAGCGATGCGTTAATTGCCGAACGGTTAGCCGGGATCGCCGACGATACCGGAGCCACCCGCGCCCAGGTCGCGCTGGCATGGCTGCTGGGTAAACGCGGCGTCGCGGCACCGATTATTGGCACTTCGCGGGAAGAGCAGCTTGATGAACTGCTGAATGCGGTAGATATCACGCTGACACCGGAGCAAGTTGCCGAGCTGGAGACACCGTATCAGCAGCATCCGGTGGTAGGGTTTAAGTAATCCCTCTCCCTAACCCTCTGATACGTAAGCCGGGTAAGGCGAAGCCGCCACCCGGCAGTACAGATCGCACAACATCACCCGAAGTGATCGTACCCTTTCCAGTCCAGCGTAATGGGCGCACCATTTTTCACAAACTTCAGCCCTTCACTCTCCGGCATGATCTGGCCGATACAGGTAAATTTCGCGCCGAGATGCGCTAACGCCACGTCCAGCGTCCCACGGTTGAGCTCAGGCACGGTAAAGCACAGCTCATAATCTTCGCCGCCGGAGAGCGCCCAGCGCAGCGCCTGCTCAGGCTCGACGTGTCGAAGCAGCTGCTCTGATAGCGGGAACAGATCCAGGTCAACGCGCGCGCCGACACCGCTGGCCTTCAGAATATGACCGAGATCTGAGATTAACCCGTCCGAGAGATCGATAGCTGAGCTTGCCCGTTCGCGTAGCGCCTGGCCGTGAAGAATACGCGGCGTTGGCCGCAGATGCCGTTTGACCAGATACGCCGCGTCGTCAGTGTCATTCACGGTTAAGCGATCCTGGAGGATCGCCAGTCCCGCTGCGCTGTCGCCCGGCGTACCGGTGACGTAGATCCAGTCGCCAGGTTTCGCCCCGGAGCGTTTCAGCGCGCGCCCAGCCGGCACATAACCGTGGATCGCGAGCGTCATCGATAGCGGCCCCGCCGTGGTATCGCCGCCAATCAATTGCATGTCGTAGTAGTTAAGCTGCTCAAACAGAGCGTCACTAAAGGCTTCAAGCCAGGGTTCATCGACCTCTGGCAGCGTCAGGGCCAGCGTTAACCACGCCGGATCGGCCCCCATCGCAGCCAGATCGCTCACGTTGACCGCCAGCGCTTTATACGCCAGGTCGGCAGGATCGATATCAGGTAAGAAATGGCGCCCGCACACTAAGGTGTCGGTGCTGATTGCCAGCGTCTGTTTTTCGGGAATATTGAGAAGTGCACAGTCATCGCCAATGCCGGTTTCAACATCAAGACGAGAGGTTCTGACACGGTCGAAATAACGGGCAATCAGGGAGAATTCGCCGCATGCCATACGTTATGCCTCAGCAAATAAAAGAAAAAACCGGAGCCGCACTGCCCGTCAGGCAATGCAGAGCTCCGGTTTGCGGATCACTTTTTGTGGGGACGGATCGCAGGTGCTGCTTTATCAAGAACGCCGTTTACAAACTTGTGGCTGTCTTCAGCGCCGAAGGTTTTCGCCAGTTCGATCGCTTCGTTGATGGCCACTTTGTACGGCACATCATCACGTTTAGACAGCTCAAACAGCGCAATGCGCAGCACTGCTTTTTCTACCTGACCCAGCTCTTCGAGCAGACGGGAGAGGTAGGGTTTCATCAGACCATCGAGATACGCGCTATTAGTCGCCACTCCCGACAGCAGTTCACGGAAGTACAGAACGTCAACATCTTTCACGTCCTGTTCTGACAGGAACTGGTATTCAACATCAGCGATGTCGTTCTGGGACAACTGCCAGGAGTAAAGTGCCTGAACGGCACATTCACGGGCGCGGCGACGAGCAGCAGGTTTCACGGAATTCCCCTTACAAAAAAATCAGGCCTTGATGGCTTTCAATACATTGATCATTTCAAGCGCGGTCAGTGCAGCTTCTGCACCTTTGTTACCGGCTTTAGTGCCAGCACGTTCGATGGCTTGTTCAATACTTTCGGTGGTCAGCACGCCGAACGCGACAGGAATTTCAGCGTCCTGTGCAACGTGCGCCAGACCATTGCTTGCACCGCCCGCAACGTATTCGAAGTGCGCAGTGCCGCCACGAATAACGGTACCCAGCGCAATCACCGCGTCGTATTTACCGGTTTTCGCCAGCGCGCCCGCTGCCAGTGGCAGTTCGTAAGCACCTGGAACCCACACAACGGTAATGTTGTCATCTTTAACCTGGCCGATACGTTTCAGGGCGTCAACCGCACCTTCCAGCAGGCTATCGTTGATGAAGTTGTTGAAACGCGCAATGGTGATGGCGACGCGAGCGTCCGGGGTAGCTACAGCAGCTTCAATAATGTTCATACTCTTCCTTTACGGGTTCATTTGGCCCCGCAGGGGGGCGGATTTTATCATAATACTTTGCGCACTGCTTCCCTATTTCAGGAGCAATTACGCTGTCGTTAAATGGAGGCAAACATCCGGACCCACCGGACGAATCTCGCTAAATTTGAGTTGTGGTGCATCGGCCAGTTTTTCAAGGCCGGGCAGCACAAACAGGCCACGCGCGTCGCTACCCAGCAGTTTAGGCGCAACGTAGACAATCAGTTCATCGAACAGACCTGCCTGGAGCAGTGCGCCTGCCAGCGTCGGGCCGGCTTCCACCCAGATGCTGTTCACCTGCTGCTTACCCAGCAGCATCATCAGCACCACTAAATCCAGATGACCGTTGTGCTCCGGCACCATAATGCTGCGCACGCTTTCCGGCCAGTCGCGTGAATCTTCTTTTATGCGGGCAATCCAGGTTTCACCGGGCTGCTGCACAATGCGGTGTTCAGGCGTGACGCGGTTCTGGCTATCAATGACAATACGCAGCGGCTGACGCAGGTTTTCCTGCGGATACAGCGCCTGGGTATCGGCATTCAGTTCGTTCCAGCGCACGGTCATGGCCGGATCGTCCGCGAGAACCGTTTCACTGCTGGTGAGGATAGCATGGCTTTGCGCACGCAGACGTTGCACATCGCGCCTTGCCTGCGGCGAGGTGATCCACTGACTTTCGCCGTTCGCCATCGCCGTGCGGCCATCCAGTGAGGCGCCCAGCTTGAGCTGAATATACGGGAACCCGGTACGCATACGCTTCAGGAAGCCTTTATTGATAGCTTCCGCATCCTGCATCATCAGACCGTGGCTAACATCGATCCCTTCCTGCTGCAGACGGTACAGACCACGTCCGGCCACCTGGGGATTAGGATCCTGCATCGCAGCGACAACGCGTGACACTCCCGCCGCGATCAACGCTTCACAGCATGGCGGTGTGCGCCCGTGATGGCTGCACGGCTCAAGCGTCACGTAGGCCGTAGCCCCACGCGCTTTTTCACCCGCCATACGCAGGGCATGCACCTCAGCATGGGGCTCGCCCGCGCGGTAGTGGAAACCTTCGCCCACGATCTCGCCATCTTTAACAATGACGCACCCGACGTTGGGGTTGGGATGGGTGGTAAATCGACCGCGCTGCGCCAGCTTCATGGCGCGCGCCATGTACATCTCATCCTGCATGGACTCAATCCTGTAAGCGGGCGATCTCTTCGCCAAACTCTTTGATATCTTCGAAACTGCGGTAGACAGAGGCGAAGCGGATATAGGCAACCTTATCAAGCTTTTTCAACTGCTCCATCACCAGATTGCCGATCATCTTGCTGGGCACTTCACGTTCACCCAGACCACGAAGGTAAGATTTAATGTGGTTTAACGCCATTTCCACGTCATCCGCGCTGACGGGGCGTTTCTCCAGCGCCTTAAGCATTCCGCTGCGCAGCTTCTCTTCGTTAAACGGCTCGCGCACGTCGTTACTTTTTACCACGCGCGGCATGACCAGCTCTGCCACCTCAAAGGTCGTGAAACGCTCGTTACATACCAGACACTGCCGACGGCGGCGTACGGAAGACCCTTCGCCCACAAGACGAGAATCGATGACTTTGGTATCCACAGCGGAGCAGAATGGGCAATGCATACGGTATCCCTGTTATCTGGTTAACTGACTTTCATTTTACCCTGAACTGGCCTGACAACAAAGGAAGAGCTTTTTGAGACAAAGGATCTATGTCTGTCGGGATGATGCTGGCTACCATTACGGTGATCCGTTATTTCAAGGAATTAAACGCAATGACAAGACGTTACCTGAAAATTCTGCTGGTGGGGAGCCTCTTCACCCTTAGCGCCTGTGCACAGCAAACCGAAGTCCGCCAGATGAAACAGAGCGTGAATACGCTCAATACGGCAATGGACAAACTGAACAAAGAGACCGTGAAGATCACCCAGCAAAACGCGCTGAATGCAAAATCCACCAGCGGAGTGTATTTGCTGCCGGGGGCCAACACCCCTGCCCGTCTCAACAGCCAGGTTGGCACGTTAAAAATGTCGCTGGTGAATGTGGCGGCAAATGCGGATGGTACTCGCGCAACATTACGAATTCAGGGTGAGTCCAACGATCCGCTGCCAGCCTTTAGCGGCACCGTCGAGTGGGGCCAGATCCAGGGCACCACCGAGAATTACCAGGAGGTGAACGTGAAGAATCAGCTCTTCACCGCCCCGGCCAGTGTTTTAGCGCCGAGTGATGTGGATATTCCGCTTCAGTTAAGCGGCCTTACGCCCGATCAGTTAGGCTTTATCCGCATTCACGACATCCAACCCGCCGCACAGTAATCCCCCTCCTTTTGAGCGGAGTGAAATGTCACTCCGCTAACATTTACATTTCGTATGGATTGGCAACATAAATGATTGCCGCTACAATCCCGGCCGTTTAAAGTACGCAAACGTGAACGCAATCGATTACGCGTGTGAGAGATATGTGAAACAACACATATTTTTGTGAGCAAGGATTCCTATAATAGGCTCCGCAGAAACACGAAATATTTAGAAACGCAATTCGCGCATTTTTCACTCCCGGAAGGGAATTTCAATCAGTGGCATGATTATGAAAAAAACATTACTCGCAGCCGGCGCCGTGCTGGCATTGTCCTCCTCTTTCACTGTTAACGCAGCGGAAAACGATAAACCACAATACCTCTCCGACTGGTGGCACCAGAGCGTTAACGTGGTCGGCAGCTACCACACCCGTTTCGGACCTCAGATCCGTAACGATACCTACCTGGAGTACGAAGCGTTCGCCAAGAAAGACTGGTTTGATTTCTACGGCTATATGGATGCACCGGTCTTCTTCGGTGGTAACACCGACGCAAAAGGTATCTGGAACCACGGTTCCCCACTGTTCATGGAGATCGAACCGCGCTTCTCTATTGATAAACTGACTGGTACCAGCCTGGCGTTTGGTCCGTTCAAAGAGTGGTATTTCGCGAACAACTATATCTACGACATGGGCCGTAACAAGTCCGGTCGCCAGAGCACCTGGTATATGGGTCTGGGTACCGACATCGACACGGGCCTGCCAATGAGCCTGTCTCTGAACGTGTACGCTAAGTATCAATGGCAGAACTACGGTGCCGCGAACGAAAACGAGTGGGATGGTTACCGTTTCAAAGTGAAATACTTTGTGCCAATCACCCAGCTGTGGGGCGGCAACCTGAGCTATATCGGCTTCACCAACTTTGACTGGGGTTCCGATCTGGGCGACAACGACTTCCGCGATCTGAACGGTAAGAAAGCGCGCACCAACGACTCCATCGCCTCCAGCCACATCCTGGCGCTGAACTACGATCACTGGCACTACTCTGTTGTTGCGCGTTACTGGCACAACGGTGGACAGTGGAACGACGACGCCAGCCTGAACTTCGGCAACGGCGACTTCAGCGTCCGTTCTACCGGTTGGGGTGGTTACCTGGTAGTGGGTTACAACTTCTAATCGTGTGATTGTTGCCGGGTGGCGCTGACGCTTACCCGGCCTACAAAACCTGTGAGGGCTGTCTCTCCCCGTGGCTTGTTACTGCTTCACCTTGCGCAAAAAATCCGCCAGCGATCGGTCTGCACTCTCACTAAAGCGTCTTTCCGTAAGGACAATTTTGAGGCATCTGTCGAGACGGAAAAAGCGATAGTCATCGCGCAGTTCACACCATGACGCCAGTAGCCAGCGTTCTCCCCAGAAAAACAGCCCCAGCGGCTGAACCTCACGCGTTGAAAATTGCCCCGCTTCGTCACGATAATGCAGCACGAGCACGCGCTGGGCCGAGATCGCCTGATGTATGACATCAAAATCACTGCGGGAGTGGCTTTTCATGCCAAAATCCGGGGCGTAGATCCGCGTCTGCTCTGCCTTTCGGCGGCTCTCTTCGGGCAGGATCGCGAGCACTTTCTCCTGTGCAGACTCCAGTTCGCGCGACAGCGACTCCCCACCCCAGGTGGTAAGCAGGCGAATAGCCACAATCAGCGCCTCAGACTCCTTGTTTGTCAGCATCAGCGGCGGCAGGTCAAACCCCGACATCAGCCGGTAACCGCTCCCCGCTTCGCCCTCCACCGGCACGCCGGAAAGCGACAGGTCGCGGATATCGCGGTACACCGTGCGCTCAGAAACGCCCAGCCGGTCCGCAAGATGCGCTGCCGTTGTCAGACGTCGGCCCCGCAGGATCTGTACTATCTGAAACAAACGGTCAGCGCGTCGGGTCATTTTTGCTTACGCTCTCAGGCAGGTTGATGAAGGCCGACGCGATTACCTTCGCTGTCGGTAAATAAAGCAATAGTACCAATACCGCGCGGTAACTCCAGCGGGCCAAACACGCACTCGCCGCCCGCAGAGGCAATGCGATCGAGCGTAGCGGTCAAATTGTCAGTATGCAGGTAGATAATGGCCCCCTGCACCGAGGGAATAATCCCCTCAAATTTTGCCAGCGCGCCGCCGGTGGCCGGATCCTCATGCGGGAATACCGCCAGCTCGGCGCTGTCCATTTTCTCGCGCCTCAGTGAAACCTGCATCACCGGCTCATAAAATTTGATGGCGCGATCCATATCCGCGACCGGGATCTCAAACCAGTTAATCACACTTTTCATACATCCTCCTGCCTCTTGTTTGGGTTCAACAGGAGTCTACGACAGGGCTCCTGACAGCATACTGTCAGGAGTGTTTGTCAGGAGCAGATAAAAAAAATCCCGGTCAACAGACCGGGATTTCGATAACGCGATAAACGTCTTACGGCAGAATAGACGGCTGATCCGCCCCTTCTTTCTCGACTTTCTGCTGGAGCAGGTGCTCGCGCTTCATGCCAAGTTTCAGTGCCAGAGCGGACGCCACGTAGATTGACGACGCAGTACCGATAGACACACCGATCAGCATGGTCAGCGAGAAGCCTTCCAGCACCGGACCACCGAAGAGATACAGCATCAGGATCACCATCAAGGTTGTACCGGATGTGATCAAGGTACGGTGCAGCGTCTGGGTCAACGACACGTTAAAGATTTCGTACGGCGTACCACGACGGATCTTACGGAAGTTTTCACGAATACGGTCAGATACCACGATACTGTCGTTCAGGGAGTAACCGATAACGGACATCAGGGATGCCACAATTGTCAGGTCAATCTCAATATGGAACAGAGACAGTACGCCCATGGTGATCACCACGTCGTGCGCCAGTGCGATAACCACACCCGCCGCCAGTCGCCACTCAAAGCGGAAACCGACGTACACCAGGATGGAGATCAGCGCCACCAGCAGCGCCATCGCACCGGTTTGCGCCAGGTCCGCACCCACGCTCGGGCCGACGAACTCAATACGCTTAACCGTGGCGTTCTGGCTGGTTGTTTCGTTAATCACGCTAACAACCTTGCTGCCCAGCTCCTGACTGCCGTTGGCATCGTGTACCGGCGGCATACGCACCATGATGTCGCGGCTGCTGCCGAAGTTCTGCAGCAGCGGCTCTTCAAAGCCCGCTTTCTGCAGTGACTGACGCATCTGGTCCATATCAACCGGTTTTTCCAGGGTGATTTCAATCACCGTACCACCGGTGAAATCCAGACCCCAGTTAAAGCCTTTTACGCCCATAACGACGATGGACAGAATCAGCAGTAAACCTGAAATGCCGAAGGCCCAGTAGTCCCAGCGCATAAAGTCCCAGACTTTACGGCCGTGGTTCAATTGTTCAACAGTATATTCCTGTGCCACAACGCACTCCTCAGATAGACAGCTTTTTGACGCGCTTGCCGCCGTACAGCAGGTTCACGATGGCACGGGTGCCGACAATAGCAGTAAACATTGACGTTGCAACACCGATACCGGTGGTAATCGCAAAGCCTTTGATTGCGCCAGTCCCCACTGCATACAGGATAAGAACCTTGATCAGTGTTGTTACGTTCGCATCGAAGATGGAGCTGAACGCGCCTTTATAGCCTTCATCAATCGCCTGCTGAACAGAGCGACCGTTGCTCAACTCTTCTTTGATACGTTCGTTAATCAGTACGTTGGCGTCGACCGCCACCGCAAGGGTCAGAACGATACCCGCAATCCCCGGCATGGTCAGCGTCGCCCCTGGCAGCAGGGACATAATGCCGATGATCAGCACCAGGTTCGCGATCAGCGCGGAGGTGGCAATCAGACCAAACTTCTTATAGAAGAAGATCATGAAGAGGATAGAGACCGCCAGACCGGCCAGACATGCTTCCAGCCCCTGCTGGATGTTTTGCATACCCAGAGTTGGACCAATGGTACGTTCTTCAACAATCTGAATTGGCGCAATCAGCGCACCGGCACGCAGCAGCAGAGAGAGCTGACGCGCTTCGTTCGGGTTATTGATACCGGTGATGCGGAAGCTGTTACCCAGACGAGACTGGATATTGGCGATGTTAATCACCTCTTCCTCTTTCACCAGCACCGCACGGCCGTTAGCGTCTTTCTTACCGCTGTCTTTGTACTCCACGAACAGGGTTGCCATCGGTTTACCGATGTTGTCCTTGGTAAAGTTAGACATAATGTTACCACCCGCGCTGTCCAGCGAGATGTTAACCTGCGGCTGGTTGTACTCGTCCTGGCTGGAGGTGGAGTCGGTGATATGGTCACCGGTCAGGATCACGCGTTTGTACAGCACAACGGGCTGACCTTCGCGGGTCTCTTTCACTTCCGAGTCACCCGGAATACGGCCAGAAGCGGCAGCAGACTGGTCAACGTTGGTGTTCACCAGACGGAATTCCAGCGTTGCAGTGGCGCCCAGAATCTCTTTCGCGCGCGCGGTGTCCTGAATACCCGGCAGTTCTACAACGATACGGTCAGCACCCTGACGCTGCACCAGCGGTTCAGCCACGCCCAGTTGGTTTACACGGTTGCGCAGAATGTTGATGTTCTGCTGAACGGCATATTCACGCGCTTCTTTCAGACGGGCGTCGGTCATTACCGCGCGCAGCTGGTTGCTGCCCTGAGCGGTGATCACCAGGTCACGGTGACGTTGGGTCAGGTAATCTACAGCCTGATCGCGCGCCGCACTGTCGCGGAACGTGATGCTCATACCGTAGTTATCTTCTTTACGAACGGTGGTATACGCGATGCCTTTTTCACGCAGATCGCTGCGCAGGCTATCGATATTCTGTTCCTGCAGTTTGCCCAGCGCGGTATCCATATCCACTTCCATCAGGAAGTGTACGCCGCCACGGAGGTCAAGACCGAGTTTCATTGGCTCTGCGCTCAGCGCAGCCAGCCAACGTGGGGTAGCAGGAGCAAGGTTAAGCGCCACGACGTATTTATCACCCAGCACGCCCATCAGCGCTTCGCGAGCGCGGAGCTGCGTGTCGGTGGTGTCGAAGCGAGCAAGAATTGCGCCCTCTTCCAGAGCCACAGACTTAGCGGTAATTTTTTCTTCTTGTAACGTTTTCTGGACCTGGATCAGCGTTTGCTCACTGGCGGCGACACCGCGCGCGCCAGTGATTTGAACAGCCGGATCCTCACCATACAGGTTGGGAAGCGCGTACAGCAGGCCGACGAGAATCACGACGACCAGCATGATGTACTTCCACAAAGGATAACGGTTTAACACGGCAGTTCCCTTTGGGAAAAGTTGGGATTACAGCGCCTTCATGGTGCCTTTCGGCAGAACGGCAGCTACGAAGTCACGTTTGATAACCACTTCAGTGGTGTCGTTCAGGGCGATAGCAATGTAGCCACTTTCAGCCACTTTGGTTACGCGACCGACCAGGCCACCGTTAGTCAGGACTTCATCACCTTTCGCGATGGAGTCCATCAGCTTTTTGTGCTCTTTGGTACGCTTCTGCTGTGGGCGCAGGATCATGAAGTAGAAGATCAGACCGAACACAACCAGCATCAGAATCAGAGACATCGGGCTGCCCTGCGCTGGAGCACCTGTTGCCGCTACCGCATCAGAAATAAAAAAGCTCATTCAAATTCCCTCATTATTAATATTAATCAACGTTCAAAGGTGGAACGGTTCGACCCTGACGTTGGTAAAAATCGGTCACGAAGCTCTCTAATTTACCCTCTTCGATAGCCTTGCGTAAACCAGCCATTAAGCGCTGATAATAGCGAAGGTTATGAATGGTATTGAGACGCGCGCCCAAAATCTCATTGCAACGATCGAGATGATGCAAATACGCGCGAGAATAATTGCGACAGGTGTAGCAATCGCACTCGGCATCGAGCGGACTGGTGTCACTCTTATGCTTCGCGTTACGGATTTTCACCACGCCATCGGTAACAAACAGATGACCGTTACGTGCGTTACGGGTTGGCATGACGCAGTCGAACATATCGATGCCGCGGCGCACACCTTCAACCAGATCTTCTGGCTTACCCACACCCATCAGGTAACGGGGTTTATCCGCCGGGATTTGCGGGCAGACATGTTCCAGAATACGGTGCATGTCTTCCTTCGGCTCACCCACAGCTAAACCGCCGACAGCGTAGCCATCAAAACCTATCTCTACCAGACCTTTAACAGAGATATCGCGTAAATCTTCGTAAACACTGCCCTGGATAATGCCGAACAGCGCATTTTTGTTCTGCAGGGAGTCAAAACGGTCGCGGCTACGCTTCGCCCAGCGCAGCGACATCTCCATGGAACGTTTAGCGTAATCCCAGTCCGCCGGGTATGGCGTACATTCGTCGAAGATCATCACGATGTCAGAGCCGAGATCGTACTGAATCTCCATAGACTTTTCAGGATCGAGGAAAATCGGATCGCCGTTGATCGGGTTACGGAAGTGGACGCCCTCCTCGGTGATCTTGCGAATATCACCCAGGCTGAAGACCTGGAAACCGCCAGAATCGGTCAGGATCGGGCCTTTCCACTGCATGAAGTCATGCAGATCGCCGTGAAGCTTCATGATCTCCTGACCAGGACGCAGCCACAGGTGGAAGGTATTACCGAGGATAATCTGGGCGCCAGTGGCTTCTACTTCTTCCGGCGTCATCCCTTTTACGGTGCCGTAAGTCCCCACAGGCATAAACGCGGGGGTTTCCACCACGCCGCGATCAAACACCAGGCGACCGCGACGCGCGCGGCCATCGGTGGTATCGAGTTCAAATTTCATTTTTATTCCTCTGTGCCAGAAAAACAGTCCAACACATTATTCCGGTGCCGCGGACTTATTCCCCGACACGCTCATTCAAAGCCAGCGGATTGTACGTGATAAACATCGCGTCCCCGTAGCTAAAAAAGCGATATTTTTGTTCTACCGCAGACTTGTATGCCGCCATGGTGTGCTGATACCCCGCAAAGGCGGAGACCAGCATAATCAGCGTTGATTCAGGCAGATGGAAATTGGTCACCAGTGCATCGATGACTTTGTACTGATAGCCCGGATAGATAAAGATCTGCGTATCGCCAAAGAATGGCTCGATCAGATCTTTTTGAGCCGCCTGGGCAGCGCTCTCCAGTGAACGTACGGAGGTGGTGCCTACCGCAACAACGCGGCTGCCGCTCGCTTTTGCCGCCAGAACCGCATCAACAACCTCCTGCGGCACTTCAGCATACTCAGAGTGCATGATGTGATCTTCAATGCTGTCTACCCGCACCGGCTGGAAGGTGCCCGCGCCGACGTGCAGCGTCACAAACGCCATCTCCACGCCTTTTGCGCGTAATTTTTCCAGCAGCGGTTCGTCAAAGTGCAGACCCGCCGTCGGCGCCGCTACCGCGCCAGGCTTCTGGCTGTAGACGGTCTGGTAGAGCTCACGATCGGCCTCTTCATCCGGGCGCTCAATATACGGCGGCAAAGGCATGTGGCCGATGGCATTGAGAATATCCAGCACCGTGCGCTCATCGTTGAACTCCACTTCAAACAGCGCGTCGTGGCGCGCGGTCATGGTTGCTTTGATGCTCTCGTCATCGCCCAGCAGCAGTTCGGCACCCGGTTTAGGTGCTTTAGAGGCGCGAATATGTGCCAGAATACGTTTATCATCGAGCATACGTTCGACCAGCACTTCAATCTTGCCGCCGCTGGCCTTGCGGCCAAACAGACGCGCCGGGATCACGCGAGTATTGTTAAAGACCAGCAGATCGCCAGGGTTGAGCTTGTCGAGCAGATCGGTGAAAGTACCGTGCGTCAGCTCGCCCGTTGGCCCGTCCAGTGACAGCAAGCGACAGCTACTGCGCTCAGGCATTGGATAGTGAGCAATCAGGGATTCAGGTAGTTCAAAGGAGAAATCGGCGACGCGCATGACGTATACTCGTGACTTAAAAACAGGCGGCATAGTCTAGTGCTCACACCCTTTTGCTGCAACAACTAGCCGCCCCCGGACAAATAAAACGCATGAATTTTCTCGCTCACCTGCACCTCGCTCACCTCGCTGACAGCTCCCTTTCCGGCAATTTGCTGGCCGATTTCGTCCGCGGCAACCCCGCCGAGACCTGGCCCGCTGAGGTTGTCGACGGGATTTTTATGCATCGTCGTATCGATGTCATGACGGATAACCTGCCAGAAGTAACCGAGGCCAAAGCGTGGTTTCGCCCTGAAACGCGCCGCGTTGCGCCAATCTCGCTTGATGTCATGTGGGACCATTTCCTGTCGCGCCACTGGGAGCAGCTGTCGCCGGAAATGCCATTGCCGGATTTTGTGCGTTATGCCCACCAGCAGGTGTCGATCATTCTGCCCGACTCGCCGCCGCGCTTTGTGAATCTGAATAATTACCTGTGGTCGGAACGCTGGCTGGAGCGCTATCGCGAGATGGACTTCATCCAGAATGTGTTAAATGGGATGGCGAGCCGCCGACCGCGTCTGGATGCGCTACGCGATTCATGGCATGACCTGGACGAACATTACGATGCGCTGGAAACGCGTTTCTGGCAGTTTTACCCGCGAATGATGGCGCAGGCGAAAAACAAACAGCTCTGACAGAATTCGCATTGATAGGTAAAAGCTGGCGGAACGATTGTCACCACCTCTTTGTCTTATCCATGAACACTCTTTATACTGGCTCGCGTTGCGTTCCAAATAACCTTAGTATCTACAGGAGAATCATATGGTTCTGGTAACTCGTCCGGCTCCGGATTTTACAGCTGCAGCAGTTCTGGGCAACGGTGAAATCGTTGAAAACTTCAACTTCAAACAGCACACCAACGGTAAAGCGACCGTTCTGTTCTTCTGGCCAATGGACTTCACTTTCGTTTGCCCGTCTGAGCTGATCGCGTTCGACAAACGTTATGAAGAATTCCAGAAGCGTGGCGTAGAAGTGGTTGGCGTCTCCTTCGACTCTGAGTTTGTACACAACGCATGGCGTAACACCCCTGTCGACAAAGGCGGCATCGGTGCGGTGAAATACGCAATGGTTGCGGACATCAAACGCGAAATCCAGCAGGCTTACGGTATCGAACATCCGGACGCTGGCGTTGCGCTGCGTGGCTCCTTCCTGATCGACGCGAACGGCATCGTGCGTCACCAGGTTGTGAACGATCTGCCGCTGGGTCGTAACATCGACGAAATGCTGCGTATGGTTGACGCGCTGCAGTTCCACGAAGAGCACGGTGAAGTGTGTCCGGCTCAGTGGGAAAAAGGTAAAGAAGGTATGTCTGCGTCCCCAGACGGCGTTGCGAAATACCTGTCCGAGAACGTATCCAGCCTGTAATCGGCACGGTTTACGCAAAAGGCCCGCTTATGCGGGCCTTTTTGTTATCACGCCGTCAGCCAAACCAGACGGAAGCAGAAATCGCTGGCAGGGAGAGGATCCCCTCCTGCACGCTCCCTTTCCCCTCTTTTAGCTGCCACGCGCTCACGTTAAGCAGCGGAGAGTCATCCAGCACCACTTCGCACGCCTCGCCCCGGTTGATGCCTACCAGCACGCGCTGCTGGTTATAAACGCGGACAAACACCACCACGTTGTCGTGGGCATAAACCACCTGACAACCACCGTAGCGCAGCGCCTGGCTCTGCTTACGCAGCTTCGCCAGACGCTGGTACAGACTGAACAGCGCTTTGTCCTGCTTCGCCGGATCCCATGGGAAGGTTTTGCGGCAGAATGGATCGTTGTTCCCGTCCAGCCCCACCTCATCGCCGTAATAGATGCACGGCACGCCCGGCCAGGTAAAGAGCCAGGTCACCGCCAGCGGCAGGCGCGCGACATCCTTACCGAGCAGGGATTTAAATCGCGCGGTGTCATGGCTGTCCAGCTGGTTAAACATCCGTAACTGCTGCTGATGCGAAAGACTGGCGCGGTAGTTATCCATCCACGCCATGCAGGTTTCCGCATCAATATGCTGCGGATCGTAGGAAATATCGGTGTTAGCAAGGAATCCCCACAGCGGGAAGGTAAAACCGCGATAGTTCATTGCCGCATCTTCCGCGTCCGCCTGCAGCCACTGGCGCGCGTCGCCAAAATGTTCGCCAAACACGAACGCCTCCGGCTGCGCGGCTTTTGCTGCACGGGTGATCCCGGCGACGTGCTGAAGGTTATTACGCGCCCCGCCCGCTTCACCGAGCATATGCACGACGTCAAGACGCCAGCCATCCATATTCCATGGCTCACTCAACCAGTGGCGCACAATGCTGTTTTCACCGCCGTAAATCTCGTTCACCAGCGTTGGCGACTGGAAATCCAGCTTCGGCAGGCTCGGATAGCCCAGCCAGTCCAGCGCGCGCCCCTCCTCGTTGAAGCTGTACCAGTCGCGCTGGGGTAAATCCGGGTTATGGCACGCCCCGCCCATCGACTGGTTATGACGGTCAAACCACGCGTGTGAGTCGCCGCTGTGGTTGAACACGCCGTCCAGTATCAGACGCATGCCCTCTTTTTGCGTATTTTTACGCAGACGAAGCAGCGCGTCATCACCGCCAAACTGCGGGTCAACGTGGCGATAATCGGCGGTATCGTATTTATGCACGCTCGGTGCTTTAAAGACCGGGTTAAGGTACAGCGCCGTCACGCCCAGCTTCTTCAGATACGGTAGCTTTTCGCTGATGCCGTCAAGATCGCCGCCGTAGAACGTCGAGCCGCCCGCCTGCGCGGTTAACGGCTCATCCCATTCTTTCAGGATAATGTCGTGTCCTGCAGCGTGGTGGTAATAAACTTTATCCTGCCCGGCGGTGCGCGTTTCGCTGCGCGCAAAGCGATCCGGGAAAATCTGATAAAAGACCTGGTCGTTAACCCACTGCGGGCCAGCGTCCGGGTAATCGACGGCAAACTGCTCCAGCCGCGCCGGAGGAAAACGGCTAAATCCCTGCGGGGTAAACCACAGCTGGCGGTTATTCCAGAGCAGCTTAAAGCTATAGCGTCGGCGCGGCTGGCCGCTGCGCAAGTCGATGTTTGCCCGCCATGCCGTTACGCCAGGCTGCGGCTGGCTGCGCTGCTTGTGCATTTTCAGCGTGGTTTCTTCATTATCGACTTCAGCGCGTAGCGTCACGCGTTCAGGCTGATTTTCCCCCGCCAGCCAGAGCGTAATCACAAGGTTGTCTTTGTTTTGCTTAACAAATGGGGCAACCGGAAGGTGCCAGGCGTTTAACATCACGAATCCCCTTTGATGAAATTGACGTCACCTTGCCACAGGGTGATTAAGGTTAGCTCACCATGACGTGATTTATTGGGGGAGGAGAAAGGAGGAGGAGACAAAATTCCCTCTCCCACAGGGAGAGGGCATAAAATATTACTGCGCTTGCGCCAGCTGACGGTCGCGGCGGCATTTAAACACCCAACCCACCAGCAGCAGTACGATCCACGCACAGCCTACATAGAGGGAAATACGGGTATCAGGATGGTAGCCAATCAGGCCGATGATAAACACCAGGAAGATCAGCCCAACGACGGTCGTCGCTACCCCGCCTGGCACTTTAAACTTCAGCGCTTTTGCCTCCTCAGGGGACAGACGGCGGCGGAACGCAATCTGTGACAGCAGGATCATGATCCACACCCACACGGTCGCGAAGGTCGCCAGAGAAGCGATCACCAGGAAGACGTTTTCCGGCATGATGTAGTTCAGGTAGACCGACAGCAGCAGCGCAACGGTCATCACCATAACCGTCACCCACGGCGTGCCGCGACGGGAGGTTTTGGCAAAGACCTTCGGCGCACTGCCCTGCTCAGCCATGCCGTGCAGCATGCGGCCCACGCCAAAGACGTCACTGTTGATCGCTGACAGCGACGCGGTCAGGACCACAAAGTTCAGGATGCTGGCCGCAAAGGCGATGCCCATATGCTGGAAGGTCAGCACAAACGGGCTACCGTTGGTCCCCACCTGGTTCCACGGATAGATAGACATAATGACGAACAGAGTACCCACATAGAACACCAGAATACGCATCGGCACCGAGTTGATGGCGCGTGGAATGGATTTCTCCGGGTCTTTGGCTTCCCCGGCGGTGATCCCGATAATCTCAATCCCGCCGTAGGCAAACATCACCATCTGGAGCGACATCACCATGCCGAGCCAGCCGTTGCTGAAGAAGCCGCCGTTGCTCCAGAGGTTATGAATACCGGTTGGCTGGCCCCCGTTACCGATCCCCCAGATGATGATGCCGAAACCGGCCACAATCATGATGATGATGGTGGCAACCTTGAAGAAGGAGAACCAGAACTCCAGCTCACCGAAGACCTTCACGCTCATCAGGTTGACGGCACAGATAATCAGCACCACGCTCAACACCCAAATCCAGTGCGGAACCGCCGGGAACCAGACGCCCATGTAGATGCCAAAGGCGGTGACGTCGGCAATGGCCACAATCAGAATTTCGAAGCAGTAGGTCCAGCCGGTGATAAACCCGGCCAGCGGGCCTAAATTCTCCTGCGCATAGCGCGAGAATGAACTGGCTGAAGGGTTATGAACCGACATCTCTCCCAGCGCACGCATGATGATATACGCCGCCACGCCGCCGATGATGTAGGCCAGCAGAACGCTTGGACCGGCCATTTTGATGGCATCTGCCGAGCCATAAAAAAGACCGGTACCGATAGCGGAGCCGAGCGCCATAAAGCGAATGTGGCGCGTGCTCAGCCCACGTTTGAGTTTGTTAGTGCTTTCCATTTAAATCTTGCCATTCAACACGAAAAAAACAAAAAACCACGGGGCCTTAAGCCCCGTGGTTAAACAGTTTGTTGCCGTTGATTAATGGGCGTTCGATGCGACCTGACGCCCTGCAGCACGGTCCCAGATAATGGCCAGAACCAGTGCAACAACGGTAGGCATCAGCCAGGCCAGACCTTGCTCAGACAGCGGCAGACGCTGTGTCCAGGCTGGCAGGATGTGAGCAAACGCTGATGCTTTAATCCCGTCAAGGATACCAAAAATCAGGCTGATAAACATGGCTGGCGCAATAATTCGCGAGGAGTTGTTCCACCACGGGCGCGTAAAGCTCAACACCACCAGCACGATACACGGCGGATAGATGGCCGTCAGCACCGGAATGGAGACCTGAATCAGGTGGCTCAGACCGAGGTTAGACACCGCCATGGAGAAGATGCCGAGGATGAATACCAGCGTGCGGTAAGAGAGCGGCAGATACTGCGCAAAGAACTCCGCACAGGCACAGGTCAGGCCAACCGCCGTCACCAGACAGGCCAGGAAGATCAGGGCCGCCAGCAGCATGCTGCCCGCACCGCCAAAGGTGTGCTGAACGTAAGCGTGCAGAATTGCCGCACCATTCGCGTTCTGATCGACCAGCGTGGCGCTATCGGAACCCAGGCGGAACAGCGCCAGATAGAGCAGCGTCAGGCCCACACCGGCCATCAGACCAGCCCAGATGGTATAGCGGGTCAGCAGACGCGCTTCGGTCACACCACGAGAACGGGCAGCGTTCACGATAACGATACCAAACACCATCGCGCCCAGCGTATCCATGGTCAGATAGCCGTTCACAAATCCGTTAGAGAAGGCCGCGTTTTGGTAGGCATCCATCGCGCTGCTGATAGGACCCGCAGGCCAGATAATGGCCGCAACCGCCAGCACGATCAGCGCGATAATTTTGAGTGGAGCCAGGAAGTTACCCACGGTATCCAGCAGTTTGCCCGGATAGAGGGAGACCAGAATCACAATAGCGAAGTAAACCAGGCTGTAGATAAACAGCGGCATCGCACCGTCACCGGTCAGTGGCGCAATCCCCACTTCGAAGGAGACTGTCGCGGTACGCGGGGTCGCAAACAGCGGGCCAACGGCCAGATAACACACCGTTGCCAGCAGAACGCCAGCCACTTTACCAATTGGGGTGCTGAGGCTATCAACGCCGCCGCCAACTTTCGCCAGCGCAACCACGGTCAACACCGGCAGGCCCACGGCAGTGATCAGGAAACCAAATGCTGCTGTCCAGACGTGTTCACCCGCCTGTAAGCCAACCATTGGAGGAAAAATGATGTTGCCTGCGCCAACGAACAGCGCAAATGTCATAAAGCCCAGCGCGATGATGTCACGCGATTTTAAGTGATGGGTCATAAAACCTTACTGCCTGTGGATGTGGTGTTGAATATATTGAGATTTTCGCCATCCCCAATGGGACGATACAGCGGAAATTTTGCTCAATTTCAGCGGGATATGCTCCCGTCCTGGCGTGGAGAAGTATAGTTTTTCGATTTACCACGCAAATACAGTCGGTCTGACAGTATCTGGGGGGCAATTTAAACGCTTATAACGTTTAAAGGCAAGGAGGGATCGTAAAACCAGAACAATATGCCAGCATGAAAACACCAACCAGAATAATTCGCTAATATCATGAAAAAGCCATGGCTAATCATGCGAACAAAAAAGCACCAGCCGTATAAAATTCATTCGCGTTTCGCTTTACTGCAAAGCAAACGGGCCAGCAATAGCTGGCCCGTGGAAAGGTAAAATGACACACCCGCCGTCAGGCGATCTTTTTGGCAATTAATCGTTCCGGTATAACGAAACTGAAACGGGTTCCTTTGCCCAGCGTGCTTTGAATATCGAGGCGGCTTTCATGGTGATTCACCGCGTGCTTCACAATGGCCAGCCCCAGCCCGCTTCCCCCCGTTTGCCGGGAACGGGCTTTATCTACCCGGTAAAACCGCTCGGTCAGACGTGGAAGATGCTCAGGCGCAATGCCCGGCCCGTTATCCTCGACGCTAAACTCGGCCCCCGTTGGTGTCTGCTGCCAGCGCACCATAATATCCGTTCCTTCCGGGGTATGATTAACCGCGTTATAGACCAGGTTAGAGATAGCACTCCGCAGTTCATCCTCGCTCCCGAGCACCTTCAGACTGTTATCGACGTCAAAGGTCAGATGATGTTTTTTATGGCTTAAGGTTTGCGCTTCGCGCTCCACTACCCGCAGCATCATCGGTACGTCGATAGTGTCATTTAAGGCAAGTGTCGGAGCCGCCTCAATCTTCGACAGCGTCAGTAGCTGTTTCACCAGCCCTTCCATACGGTGCGTCTGCTCGCGCATGGTATGCAGCGCCTTCTCACGCGGCGCCCCTTCAAGCGTCTGCTCCTGCATCATCTCCAGATAGCCCTGCAGCACCGTCAGCGGCGTGCGCAGCTCGTGGCTCACGTTGGCGAAGAAGTTGCGTCGTGCCCCTTCCAGCTGGTGCATCTGGGTGACGTCGCGCGCCACCATCAGCCATTGCCGATCGCTGTAGGGCATCACACGTATTTCAAGATGGCGGCCATTGTTGAGCTTCAGATTATGCGGACGCGTGAAATCACGTTTTTTCAGATACTGCGTGAACTCCGGATAACGCAGAAGGTTGAGGATATTCTGGCCATTATCGTCCGGCCAGCGCAGGCCCAGCAGCTGTTGGGCGAGACCGTTACACCAGAAGATTGTCCCCTCTTCCGTGGTCAGAATCACCGCATCCGGCAGCGATTCCGCACCGCTGCGAAAGCGTTTAATCAGGCTTCCCAGCTCGCGACGGCGCTTTTTATTACGCATCTGCATCTGGTGCAGGCCGTAAAGCAGAGGCTCCCAGCTCCCGCTTCCTGGGGGAGGCGTCATACTTCTGTCAACCCACAACCACCAGGAGAGGCGCAGTAAGTTCCAGAAATGCCAGATCAGCAGCCCGGTCACAGACGCCAGCAGAAACCACGGCAGGTATCCAAGAAAGGCCCCCAAAATGAAGGCCGGAATACAACATAAGATCAGTTCAAAGACGAGCCTTTTCCATGACAGACGTTCCAGCACGCGTCACACTCCTGTCATTGTTCAGAAACGGGTAGAAAAACGATAACCCGTGCCGCGGACCGTCTGTACCATGCGATCGTGGCCGCTCAGTTCCAGCGCTTTACGCAGGCGGCGGATATGTACGTCAACCGTCCGGTCTTCGACATACACGTTAGTTCCCCAGACGTTATTCAGCAACTGTTCGCGGCTGTAAACACGCTCCGGGTGAGTCATAAAGAAATGAAGGAGTTTGAATTCGGTAGGCCCCATGTCGAGGGGATTTTCGCCCGTCATAACACGGTGCGAGGTGGGATCAAGGCTCAGGCCCTGCATCTCAATGACCTCTTCCACCGCCATCGGTGAAATACGGCGCATCACAGCTTTAATACGGGCAACCAGCTCTTTCGGTGAGAAGGGTTTGGTAATGTAATCATCCGCGCCGGTCTCAAGGCCGCGCACGCGATCTTCCTCTTCACCGCGCGCGGTAAGCATGACAACGGGGATATCGCGGGTCATCGCTTCACGCTTGAGGTGTTTGATAAACTGCAGTCCGGAGCCGCCAGGCAACATCCAGTCAAGCAGGATCAGATCGGGCCAGGGTTCATTCAGCTGGTTCACCGCGCTGTCATAATCTTCCGCTTCAACCGGCTGGAAGCCATTTTGTTCGAGCACGAAGCACACCATTTCACGAATTGGAGCTTCATCTTCTACGACCAGAATACGTCTCGCCATACTTTGCCCTGTCTTATCTTATTTAAGTTACAAGTTTGTAATGCGGCGTCATTATGCGTCAGATTTATGACAGATTTATGAAAAACAGTACCACGTAAAATGGCAAACTGTTGTTTTATTACAGCGGTTATTTTCCAGCTTCTGAAAGTTTATAATCCCCATTCCCTTTTTTTGCCACGGATTCGCTATGCGCATATTACACACCTCGGACTGGCATCTGGGTCAAAACTTTTACAGCAAAAGCCGGGCAGCGGAGCATGAAGCGTTCCTGAACTGGCTGCTGGACACGGCCCGATCGCACGAGGTGGACGCGATTATTGTCGCGGGTGACATTTTCGATACCGGTTCGCCGCCAAGCTATGCGCGTGAGCTCTACAACCGCTTCGTGGTAAATCTGCAAAAAACCGGCTGTCATCTGGTGATTGTCGCCGGTAACCACGACTCCGTCGCAACGCTGAATGAATCCCGCGATATCCTGGCCTTCCTTAACACGACCGTGGTAGCCAGCGCCGGTCATGCGCCGCAGATCCTGAAAAAACGTGACGGTACACCGGGAGCAGTGCTGTGTCCGGTGCCCTTCCTGCGCCCACGCGATATCGTGCAAAGCCAGGCGGGGATGTCCGGCGGGGAAAAGCAGCAGCATCTGTTGCAGAGCATCACGGACTATTATCACCAGCAACATACGGATGCCTGCGCCCTGCGCGGCGAACAGGCCATTCCGGTGATTGTTACCGGGCATCTTACTACCGTCGGTGCCAGTAAAAGTGACGCGGTGCGTGACATCTATATTGGTACGCTGGACGCCTTCCCGGCGCAAAATTTCCCGCCAGCGGATTATATCGCGCTCGGGCATATTCACCGGGCGCAGGTCATCGGCGGCTGCGAGCACATTCGCTACTGCGGCTCGCCCATTGCGCTCAGTTTTGATGAGACCGGCAAAGCCAAATGTGTGCACCTGGTGAGCTTTAATGAGGGCAAACTCAGTGCCGTGGAGTCGCTGGAGGTCCCCGTCACCCAACCGCTGGCGGTGCTGAAGGGCGATCTGGCGGCGATTACCGCCCAGCTGGAGCAGTGGCGCGGTGTCGAGCAAAATCCGCCCATCTGGCTGGATATTGAAATCACGACCGACGACTACCTGCATGATATGCAGCGTAAAATTCAGGCGTTGACGGAAGATCTGCCCGTCGAGGTCTTACTGGTTCGCCGCAGCCGCGAACAGCGCGAGAAAATTCTGCTGGGTGCACAGCGTGAAACGCTCAGCGAACTGAGGGTGGAAGAGGTATTTGAACGCCGACTGTCGCAGGAAGAGATTGACGACACCACGCGCGCAAGGCTTAACGAGCTGTTCCTCCATACCCTGCACGCGCTCAGCGATGAGGAAGAAAACGCATGAAAATTCTGAGCCTGCGTCTGAAAAACCTCAACTCCCTTAAGGGCGAGTGGAAAATTGACTTTACCGCCGAGCCGTTTGCCAGCAACGGGCTGTTCGCCATTACCGGCGCGACCGGTGCCGGGAAAACGACCCTGCTCGACGCTATCTGTCTGGCCCTTTACCACGAAACGCCGCGTCTGCAAAAAGTCTCCCAGGCACAAAACGACCTGATGACCCGCGATACCGCCGAGTGCCTGGCCGAGGTGGAGTTTGAGGTAAAAGGCATAGCGTATCGTGCGTTCTGGAGCCAGAACCGCGCGCGCAATCAACCAGACGGAAACCTGCAGGCACCGCGCGTCGAACTGGCGCGTTGTGAAGACGGTAAAATTCTGGCCGATAAAGTGACGGACAAACTTGAGCAAACCGCCGCGCTCACCGGGCTGGATTATAGCCGTTTTACCCGTTCAATGTTGCTCTCCCAGGGGCAGTTTGCCGCCTTCCTCAACGCTAAACCGGGCGATCGCGCCGAACTGCTGGAAGAGCTGACCGGCACCGAGATCTACGGTCAGATCTCAGCGATGGTGTTCGAGAAACATAAGGCCGCCCGTAACACGCTTGAGATGAGCGAGGCGCAGGCCGCAGGTGTGGTGTTACTGAGCGAAGCGCAACAGCAGCAGTTACAGGAGAGTTTGCAGGCACTTACTGACGAAGAGAAAACCCTGTTGACTCAGCAGCAGAACCAACAGCGCGATTTTCAGTGGCTGACGCGCAATGACGAGCTTATTCGCGAGCAGCAGCGGGTTATGCTCCTGCAACAGCAGGCGCAGCAGGCGCTGACCGACGCCGCGCCTGAGCTGGCCAAGCTCCAGCTTGCGCAGCCCGCCGCCCAGCTTCGCCCCCTGTGGGATAGCCAGCAAGAACAAACCACGCGCCTCGCGCAGACAAAGCAGCGCATTGTCGAAGTAAATACTCGCTTACAGGCCAAAGCCGCGCAGCGCTCACGCATCCGTCATACGGCGCTGCGTACCTATGCGCAATTGCAGAGTGACCTTACGATCCAGGCAACATGGCTGGCGGAGCATGAACGTTACCGCGTGTGGGGCCAGGAGATCGCTGGCTGGCGCGCCCATTTTGCGCAGTTGAACCGCGATAAACATCAGATTGCCACGCTTGCAGCCCGTATTGCTGAATTATGTCAGAAGCTCGCCGGGATGCCGGAAAACCCCCTGACGTTGACGGCGGATGACGTGGCAGCAGCAATGGAGCAACAGTCCAGGTCACGCCCTTTACGCCAGCGCCTGACCACGCTTCATGCCCGCTATCAGCCGCTGCAAAAACGGCTGCAAGAGAACGCGGATACCCGGCAAAAAGCGCAGTCCGAGCAGGTAAAACTCAATGAAACGCTGACGCTGCGCCGCCAGCAGTACAAAGAAAAAAACCAGCACTATGTCGATTTGAAAGCATTGTGTGAAAGCGAAGCGACGATCAAAAAGCTGGAAAGCTACCGCTCGCAGCTTGAGGCCGGAAAACCCTGCCCACTGTGCGGCTCCAGTGAACATCCCGCCATTGAGACGTATCAGGCGCTTGAACTCACCGATAACCAGCGGCGCCGGGACGCGCTGGAAAAAGAGGTCGCCGCGCTTAAAGAGGAGGGTCTGCTGGTGCTGGGACAGGTCAATGCCCTGACGCAGCAGATCCAGCGAGCAACAGACGAAGCGCAGGCGCTCTCTCAGGAAGAGCAAGCACTCACTAAAGAGTGGCAGGAGGTCTGCGCCGACCTGAATATCTCGTTGAATATTCAGGAAGATATCGCCCCATGGATGAACGAACAGGAACAGTACGAACGTCAGCTCTATCAGCTCAGCCAGCGCCTGACGCTGCAAAACCAGCTTAACGAACAGCAAGCGCAGGAGCGTCAGTATCAGCAGCAGCTGTCAGCAACGCGTCAGGCACTGGAAAACGCCCTGCTCGCGCTGTCGCTGCATGTTCCTGAAGAGGGGGAAGAGACCGCCTGGCTGTACGCCCGGGAAACGGAATTCAACCTGTGGCAGGAAAAACAGACGCAGTATGCTGCGATTCAGGAGCGCATTAATACCCTGAAACCGCTGCTCGACACGCTTCCGGCAGGCGATGACACCGAGGCAGAAGCGGCCATTCCTGAGAACTGGCGCGAGATCCACGACGAATGCCTGTCCCTGCAAAGCCAGCTTGTCACCCTGCAGCAGCAGGAGAGTCTGGAAAGCGAGCGGCTACAGCACGCCACAGCGCAATTTGCCACCGCGCTGGCGGCAAGCTGCTTCGCCGATCGCGAGGCCTTTCTCGCCGCGCTGCTGGATGAGGAGACTATCCGCCATCTTGAACAACGCAAGCAGACGCTGGAGAGCCAGCTTCAGCAGGCAATTGCGCTTAGCGGGCAGGCTGAACAGCAGCTACAGGCCCACCAGCATCAGCGACCGGAAGGGCTGGACGCCGACGCGCAAACCCTGCATGCGCAGCTACAGCAGTTGACGCAGCAGCTTCGCGAGAACACCACTCATCAGGGGGAGATCCGCCAGCAGCTTAAGCAGGACAGCGATAACCGCCAGCACCAGCTGGCGCTGATGCAGCAAATTGACGAGGCCTCACGTCTGGCCGAGGACTGGGGTTATCTGAATGCGCTGATAGGCTCCAGCACCGGCGACAAGTTCCGTAAATTCGCCCAGGGTCTGACGCTGGATAATCTGGTCTGGCTCGCTAACCAGCAGCTTAACCGCCTGCACGGGCGCTATCTGCTGCAGCGTAAAGTCAGCGACGCACTGGAGCTGGAGGTGGTCGATACCTGGCAGGCCGATGCCGTACGCGATACCCGCACGCTTTCTGGCGGCGAAAGCTTCCTCGTCAGTCTGGCGCTGGCGCTGGCACTTTCCGACCTGGTGAGCCACAAAACGCGAATCGATTCGCTGTTCCTGGATGAAGGTTTCGGCACGCTCGACAGCGAGACGCTGGACACCGCGCTGGATGCGCTCGACGCGCTGAATGCCACCGGGAAAACCATCGGCGTAATAAGCCACGTCGAGGCTATGAAGGAGCGTATTCCGGTGCAAATCAAAGTGAAGAAGATTAATGGACTGGGGTATAGCAGGCTGGATAAGGAGTTTGCGGTGCAGTGAAAGGCGGATCGGCGCGGTCTGGTGCCCTCACCCTGGCCCTCTCCCACAGGGAGAGGGTACAAACATAAAAAACCGCAACGTGCGTTGCTGTTTTGCTTTTATTCCGGCCATAACCACGCTGCGCCGCGCACGCCGCTGGAGTCTCCATGGACGGCTTTGCGGATTGGGGTTTCGCATTCCCCGCCGAAAACCCACTGTTTGACGAGAGCAGGCACCGTCGCGTACAGCCGGTCGACGTTGCTCATCCCACCGCCCAGCACAATCACATCAGGATCGAGAATGTTCACCACATGCGCCAGCGATTTCGCCAGGCGCATTTCGTAGCGGCTCAACGCCAGTTCCGCCACGGGATCCTGCTCCTCAACCAGACGCATGATCTCGTTACCCTTAAGCGGCTGACCGCTCAGGCGGTGGTAATCGGTGGCAAAACCGGTGCCAGAGATAAACGTCTCAATACAGCCCTGCTTTCCACAGTAGCACGGTACTTCAGTACGGTATTTAAGTTCGTCTTCATCCATCCATGGCAATGGGTTATGTCCCCACTCGCCTGCCGTACCGTTACCGCCAATATGCGCACGCCCGCCGAACGCCACACCGGCCCCGCAGCCGGTACCGATGATGACAGCAAAAACGGTCTGGGCACCGGCCGCCGCACCGTCAATCGCCTCTGATACCGCCAGACAGTTCGCATCATTTGCCAGACGCACCTCACGCTGCAGACGCGCGCTCAAATCTTTATCAAAAGGCTGGCCGTTGAGCCAGGTGGAGTTGGCGTTTTTCACCACCCCGGTATAAGGCGAAATGGACCCGGGAATGCCCATCCCGACGGAGCCGGTCTGTCCTGTCGCCTGCTCTGCCATCTCAACCAGCCGGGCAATCGTCTCGATAGTCTGGTGATAATCGTCGCGCGGCGTGGGCAGGCGGTGACGGAAAAGCTGCTCCCCCTGCTCGCTCAGTGCGATAACTTCAGTTTTGGTGCCGCCCAAATCAATCCCAATACGCACAAGACTCTCCTCATTATTTTGATTATCAACAGAGTAGAAGCACGCTTCCCGATTAGCAATGCAAGCGATGCGACAATTCGTTATCATGCCCGCTGATTTAACGACAAGGCCGTGGAAATTATCATGCTGTGGTTCAAAAATTTGATGGTTTACCGTCTCAGCCGCGACGTTTCGCTGCGTGCAGAAGAGATGGAAAAACAGTTAGCCGCTTATACCTTTTCCCCTTGCGGAAGCCAGGATATGGCAAAAACCGGTTGGGTTCCGCCAATGGGTTCACAAAGCGATGCCCTGACCCACGCCAGCAGCACGGGTCAAATCATCGTTTGCGCCCGTAAAGAAGAGAAAATCCTGCCCACGCCGGTGGTGAAGCAGGCGCTGGAAGCGAAAATTTTTAAGCTTGAAGCCGAACAGGGCCGCAAGCTGAAAAAGACCGAAAAAGATTCCCTGAAAGACGAAGTGTTGCACTCCCTGCTGCCGCGCGCGTTTAGCCGCTTCAGCCAGACCATGATGTGGATCGATACCGTCAACGGGCTGATCATGGTGGACTGCGCCAGCGCCAAAAAAGCGGAAGATACGCTGGCCCTGCTGCGTAAGAGCATCGGCTCTTTGCCGGTGGTTCCACTGGCGCTGGAAACGCCTATCGAGTTAACCCTGACCGAATGGGTTCGCAGCGGCACGGCGGCGCAAGGATTCCAGATCCTCGATGAAGCCGAACTGAAAGCCCTGCTTGAGGATGGCGGTGTCATTCGTGCGAAAAAGCAGGATCTGGTGAGCGATGAGATCGCCGTCCACATTGAAGCAGGCAAAGTGGTCACTAAACTGGCGCTCGACTGGCAGCAGCGTATTCAGTTTGTGATGTGTGACGATGGCTCTGTTAAGCGCCTGAAGTTCTGCGATGAACTGCGCGATCAGAACGAAGATATCGATCGTGAAGATTACGCCCAGCGCTTTGATGCGGACTTTATCCTGATGACCGGCGAGCTGGCCGCGTTGATTCAAAATCTGGTAGAAGGCCTCGGCGGCGAAGCGCAGAGATAATTTCGTCTCAACCTGACCCTCTCCCCAACGGGGAGAGGGAAGAAGATTATTTCAGATAGCGGCACAGATAAGAGGTCGGTTCAGCAACCTGCAGATGGAACTCACTGTGGCCAGGGACGTTGAAAACTTCGCCGGCAGAGTAAACTTTCCATTCCGTTTCACCCGGCAGTAAGACGTTAAGCGCACCACTTACCACCGTCATCTCTTCAGCTTCGGCCGTACCAAAGGTGTATTCCCCTTCAGCCATCACGCCGACACTGGCGCGGCCAGTGCTGCTGCTGGTAAAACCAATGGATTTCACTTTACCGGAAAAGTATTCGTTACTTTGAAGCATGAACTGGCCCTTATATTTTTAGATAAAAATTCACTATAGGGGCCATGCTCATGACCTGTCACGCAAAATCATCAGGTAAGGAGTTCTGAGGCCAGACGCGCCATCAGAACGTTCGACAACAGTACCGGCACATCCAGCGCTTTTTGCAGTAGATCGCGGTGATGCTGGTGGAACCCCAGGCAGTCGAGGATCAATACATCAGCCCCGCGCTCCAGTAGCTCCTTCCCGGCCGCAATGAGTTTGGCCTCACTGTCCCAGAAGGGATTGGCCAGCGCATACAGGGGCGTTTTTTCAAGCACGTGCCATTTTGCTTCCTGGTTGTTCATGAGTTCTTCAATGGGCACAATCACCCCCACCTGGTGTCCGTCCACAATGGATGCCACCAGCGGCGGAATGATTCGCATCGGCTCGAGTAAAATCGCATTACGCGCCATGAGTCCCTTAATGGGAGCAGTACTCATTAGCAAAATAACGTCATACTCTTGATTATCGAGCACTTCTATTACTGCCTGCAGCGAGCGCTCAATTTTCTGTCGTGAAACATGCGCCAGTTTACCGTCGCTTAATAACGTCGCCAGGGGATCCTCCCCCGCCTCTACAGCGTAGTCCTCCATGACCTCTTCCCGGCTCATCTTCCCCAGCAGGCTGAGATGCGTGATCTGTTGTTCAGATACATGCTCGGTTAAGAGCGGTAACACTTCGCTTACAGGGACCACACCAATAGTGATGATCGCCAACGTTGCCTTCATCGTCTTCGCCTTCCATTACTACAAAAACTTATTACACAGGTACAGGCTCACTACGCTGCACAGTTCGTTTTTTCAACAAAACAGCACCAAGCGTAGCAGGTGATCTCCATCCCGAAATGTAAAGATCACCTGCCGGTAACGGAGCTACCTGTAATAACTAAATATTAACTCCTGCTTAACATTAGCGATGAGTAAAAAGTGTGATTCAGGCACGGTATTGGAGCGTTTAGGAAAACATTTATGACTTATCGGGATCTTCGTAGCGCCGTTTCGCATCCAGCGCTTCCTGTTCAGTCTCATGTTCACTGATGAGAGAGTCGGGTTTGGGGTGATCGGCACGCAGTTGATACCAGGTCACGGTTTGATCGCCATTGCCTTTTTCAACGGTAACAATACGTGCTTCACGCGGATAGGGAGGTCTGGTTGGCATAGCTCATCCTTTTTTTATGTCAGAGCTATAAGTATAGACGGCGGTTAGCTGGCACAAGCCAAACGCAGGGCGGTAATAATCTGAATCACAACCTCTTCGGGCGACGCGGAAGCATCCACCACGTGATGTGCCGCTTCGCGGTATAACACATCGCGCTCCGCCAGCACCTCGCTCACCTCTTCGCTGAGCGGTCTGGAGGTCAGCGCAGGGCGTTGCCCCTCTTCCGGAAACGCTTCCAGACGCCCCACCAGCGCAGCCACGGGCGCACAGAGATAAATCACTATCCCTTTTTCGCGCATAAAGCGGCGGTTATATTCCGCCAGAATAATTCCGCCACCTGTGGCAATCACCGCATCGGGTGCCGTTACCGCTTCCAGCGCGGCCGTTTCACGGCTGCGAAAGCTCTCCCAGCCCTCTTTTTCGACGATATCCGCGATGGTTTGTCCGGCCTGCGTCTGCAGCCAGTGGTCGGTATCAACAAAATGACGTTGACAGGCACGCGCCAGCTCCAGGCCAACGGTGGTTTTCCCACAGCCGCGGGGGCCAACTAAAAAGATGGGTTGGGTCATAACCAGGTGTTTCCCCTTGATGCCGGATGGCTGAAGAGTGTAAAGAAATAATTGCAGAAGATGTTGCGTTTACTTTACTGCAAAGCGGTACGGAATGACAACCCTGTCACTGCCATACTGTACCAAATATTGACAATGATTATCATTTAGCAGTGCGACGTTTCACTTCCAGCAACCACTTATCCAGCTCTGCGGCAAACTGCTGGCGGTCACGTTGAGATAAACTGTCTGGCCCGCCGGTCTGCACACCGCTGGCGCGAAGCGTATCCATGAAATCGCGCATGGTCAGTTTTTCCCGGATGGTTGCTGGTGAGTAACGCTCCCCGCGCGGGTTCAGCGCTGCGGCGCCCTTTTCCAGTACCTCTGCGGCCAAAGGAATATCCGCCGTGATCACCAGATCTTCCGCGCTGCACAGCCGTACGATCTCGTTATCCGCCACATCAAAACCGGCAGGAACCCGCAACGCACGAATGAATCGGGAAGGCGGTACGCGGATATTCTGGTTTGCCACCAGCGTAAGCGGCATCTGAACACGCTCGGCAGCGCGGAACAAAATCTCTTTAATCACATTCGGACATGCGTCCGCATCAACCCAAATCGCCATAATGTCTCCCCTATTGATACTGGCGACTATTGTCGCCTGCATTTCGTTGTTAAGCTATCAATCAGAGAAAACAACGCATAACGACGGAGAAACGTGATGGATAAGAAAATCGGGTTTATTGGCTGCGGTAACATGGGCAAAGCCATCCTGGGTGGCCTGATCGCCAGCGGGCAGGTCCTGCCGGGTCAGATTTGGGTCTATACACCATCACCGGATAAAGTCGCGGCGTTGCGTGATGAGTATGGTATTAACGCAGCCGAAAGCGCGCAGGAAGTGGCCCAGGTCGCCGATATCGTCTTTGGGGCGGTTAAACCGAATATCATGATCAAAGTCCTGAGCGAGATCACCTCCAGCCTGAATAAAGACACGCTGGTGGTGTCGATTGCCGCAGGCGTGACGCTCGATCAGCTGGCCCGTGCACTGGGTCATGACCGTAAAATTGTTCGCGCAATGCCCAATACCCCTTCGCTGGTCAACGCCGGGATGACCTCCATCACCCCTAATGCGCTGGTGACCACGGAAGATGTGGCCGATGTGCTGAACATTTTCCGCTGCTTCGGCGAAGCGGAAGTGATTGCCGAATCGATGATCCATCCGGTTGTGGGCGTGAGTGGTTCTGCTCCTGCGTATGTCTTCATGTTCCTGGAAGCGATGGCGGATGCTGCGGTGCTTGGCGGTATGCCACGTGCGCAGGCCTATAAATTTGCCGCACAGGCGGTGATGGGCTCAGCCAAAATGGTGCTGGAAACCGGTAAGCATCCAGGGGAACTGAAAGATATGGTCTGCTCGCCTGGCGGTACCACTATCGAAGCGGTGCGGGTGCTGGAAGAGCGCGGGTTCCGTGCGGCGGTCATTGAAGCGATGGCGAAATGCATGGAAAAGTCAGAGAAGCTGAGTAAGTCCTGACCAAACTAAGCCGGATGTCAGGCGGCCACCTCGGTACGTCCGCGTCCGGCATTTTTGGCTTTATAAAGCGCGATATCTGCCGCTTTTAACCAATCGCGGTAGTGGGCAAACTGTGTTCCCCATGGCGCAACCCCCACGCTGATGCGAAGCCGTTCGTTCGGGGCACAGGGTAACGACAGTTTTTTCAGCCGCTCGTGGACGCGGGACATCGCCGCAATTGCACTTTCTGCCGGGGTCCCGGACATGATGATCGCGAACTCATCGCCACCGAAACGGCCAATATAATCCCCTGCCCGCAGCGTCATCTGCAGTTGACGAGTGATAGCAATGATCGCTTCATCGCCCACATCATGTCCCCAGGTATCATTGATGCTCTTGAAGTGATCGATATCGATAAGCAGGATCGTGGTTTGACAATGATCCCGTCGGCACTTTTCATACTCCATCCGCAGCAACGTTTCCCAGTGGCGCCGGTTATAAACGCCCGTCATGCCATCGCGGGTACTCATCAGCTCAAGTCTTCGCTTATTTTCCGCCAGGCGAATGGCCGTCTGATGGCTCACCCAGGCAAAGAGTATTGGGTAGACCATCAAGACCGGCAGCGTCAGCCACCACTCCAGCGCTCCGGAAGAGAGCACCACAACATTTCCGGTTAGCTTCAGCGTCACGACAGCGGATAACGTGGTTATGGCAATGCCTGCGAGAAACAGGCGACAGCCGCCGGATCCCATCATATTCATGCCCATCATCATAACCAGCGCAGCCGATGGCAGAGCGTTCACGCCCATCAGGCCGATCCAGATGCCGGTAAAAATAGCGTCGATCTTCAGATTGAAGATTTCACATTGATAAGGTTGAGATGAACGGCAGGTGAACTGCCAGGCAAGATGCGGCCAGATAAAAACCCAGCTCACCAGTAATAACCACCAGCCGCCGGGCAGAAAATGCGTGACCAGCACACCGGCAACAGGAAAAAACATCGCCGCCAGACCCACAATCCGCCCCAGCCGGACGCGCCGGGCAAAGCGTATGCCGGTACGGTGCGCGTCATCCTGAGAAAGGTTTTGAAGCCACTCTTCCCCGATACGCTCTTTATTGTAAAAGTTTTCGTCGTTCATCATATTTTGGGAATATTCTGAAACATTTTCCCAAATTATAGAGAGGGGGGATGCGGAGAAAGTATGAAATTTCGGGTGAGTCACCGTAAGGACTCACCCGATAGGACTATGCCTGTTTCTTCAGACAACCACTCATAAACTTGCTGCGATCGTCGCCTTTCAGCATTTGTTGCGTGGCCTGAGCGTTACATTCACGCATTTTTTGCTGCTGCGGCGTCAGGCTTTTTTCATCTGGTTTGGATGCACCATTTTTGAGGCAATCGCTCATATATGTCTTACGGGCATCCCCTTTCAGCGCTTTTGCTGTCGCCTGTTGGTTGCAGGTTGTCATACGCTGCTGTTGAGGTGTTAAGGTTTTCTCTTCCGCATGCGCTGAGGCGATCAGGCACAGGCCGGAAAACAGGGTAACCAGTATTGTTGTTTTCATTGCACCATCCTTTATGTGAAGTTCCACATTAAGTCTGGTTCGTTGCGGGAAAAAAACCACCCTGCGACAATGATTTTCTTCGGGTTTATGCATTATTTCATCTCTGGCGCGGCACGCTGTTCATTACCCGGTTTCGCCTGACGTGTTAGGGTATTTAATAGCGAGAGGCATGAGATGAAATAGAGGCTCTGTTTAGATTCTTTTCTCCCAGTGCGAAGGCCAAAAATAAAAACAGAGCGACGACAGGCATCCTGCATGACCATTCTATGACAGGCCATTCTCTTTCAGCAGGCTAGCTGCGAGGATGCCTTAACAGCTTCTTTACGTATTGCTGAAGCATCTCCGCGTCTTCAGCAGGGACCAGCGAATCGGGGCGAGCCTTGTCCAGCGCGCTTTCTACATTATCGATTAACGCCTGTTGCTGCGGTTGTGTCATTTGTCGGAGCAACGCCGTAACGACAATTTCCAGCGCCTCGACCTGGGCGACCAGTTCTTTTGACTCTTCTTCCTTTTGTGCAAGCTTGACCAGCAACTCAGCAATGAGATTTTTCATCGTGCTATTTCCTTATGCGTTTTTTCTGAACTTAGCATTCAGAATGAATAATGCAAAGAGGAGAAAAGTATTATCTTATGCAAAAGTGATGCTGCTGCCAAAATAAAGATGAATGGCAAGCAGCGAAACGTTTTTCTCTTTAGAAAAAGCCGCATTTAGTTATATAAAAATGCGGCAACCATAAGAATATATAATACATTACAGCAAATGATTAACGCGCTGCTCTCGCCTGCTCTAATTGGCGACGGCGTCTCAGCGCAATCGCCAGCTGGATAATATTGATCAACACCACAATCGCCGTGGCCGCAAATACCCAACGAAAACCGGCCATCGCCGAAACGGATGCGCCAATAAGCGGACCGGCAACGTTACCTAAATACATAAATGACTGGTTATAGCCAAAAATACGCCCTGTCACCTGGTCACTTGAATATTTCACCAGCAAGGTCTGCACCGCAGGTAACATAGCGCCATCGGCAAAGCCGAGCAGGAATCGCAGCACGCCGAGCTGAAGCGGTGAGGTGACGAACGACATCGCAAAAAAGAGCACCACGGCAAAAATCAGCGTGGCCATCAGGATACGCGCCGTACCGATCCTGTCGCCCAGTTTTCCCAGCCGCGGCGCAGAGATTAACGCCGATACGCCCGGCACGGCAGCAATCATCCCGCTGAGAAACGCAATATTGCTGCTGTCTGGCTCCATCGATTTTATAAACAGCGCCAGAATCGGGCCTACCGAACCATTACAGAGCTGGATCACCATGGTGGTTACGAACAGGCTTATCATCAGCCCGGGATACGGCAGCGAGGCGAAGACCGCTTTGCCGCTCAGGCGTTCAGATTTACTGACAACCGGGCGCCCCCCCTCCTTGATCAGAAACAGCGTCACCAGAAAACTGATCACCAGCAGGATAGCGGTAATGAAGAAGACGGCGCGCAACCCTACGTGGTCGGCCAGAAAGCCGCCTAACAACGGGCCGCCGATAACGCCACTGATCTGTGCGGTGGAGAGCGTACTCAACGCCCAGCCGCTACGTTCACGCGGCACCTGTGAAGCGACCAGCGCCATGGCGTTCGGAATATAACCGGATGTCAGCCCCATGATCGCCCGCAGGATAAACAGCTGCCAGACGTTAGTGGCAAAGGCCTGCAGCAGGATGGCTATTGCCATTCCCAGCGAAGCGCGCAGCAGCATCAGTTTGCGCCCTTTTCGATCCGCCAGGCTCCCCCACATGGGTGACACAATGGCGGAAACCAGAAACGTCACGCTGAACGTCAGCCCCGACCACATAGAGAGGGCTTCATGCGAGGTCACGCCCAGCTGCGACACGTACAGCGGCAGAAAGGGCAAAATCTGGCTGATGGCCAGCCCGGTGAAGAAACACCCGAACCAGACCGAGATGAGGTTAACTTTCCAGGATTCCATAAAAGAAATAGTCTTCATTTTTAGGCAAATGCGCCGACAGATTAGCAAGTTACCGGCATCTACGCCGTGCCAGAGATGCGGCCTTGCTGACTTTGGTGTTTTATCTTCCCAGTCATCATATTTGTGAAATATGTCACAAATCATCCAATTTCTGGCGGAAGATTATGCTTTAGCGGCAGAGTCCAAAGCCGCGCATTCCCAGATGGAAATGGTTGGCGTGCGCCGCGTTATACTCCGGCCCCAGGCCGTTCCCGTAGTAGCCGCAGCTCGCCGTCAGCAGCGCCTGTAGCCACGGCTGCGTTTTGGTCGATCTCCAGCCGTGCAGAATGGTGACCCGTTCACCGTTCGCCAGCCGAAACGCGCTGATATCCAGCGCCTCTGCCGTGGCATGTTCGCTGCGTCTTGCATCAGGGCGGTGGTAAATATTGCGACAGGCGTAGCTGCCCAGGTGCTCAATGCGCACCAGCTCGCTTCCGGTCCAGGTTCTGGTGAGTGGCCGGGCCTGCTGGCTGACAAACAGTGCAGAACTCAGCGCCAGCGGGCAGCTGGCAAGAAAGCTGCTGTTCAGGCTGACCGGCCCGAAGTCACGCACGCGCACCACGTTGTGAAGGGGGCATACTCCGGCGCTGTCGGCGACAGGCTGTGTGCGAATAAGGGCCTTCTGATTGGCCTGCGATAACAGGCTGGCACACGCCTCGGGGGTAAGGCGCCGCAGTTTGTACTGAGTAATTGGGCCTGGCGGGTCGTCAAGCGAGAGCGGCGTAAAAGGGTTGTAGTGAGACGGCAACCAGCGGTAACCCACCGTTGCGACTGCCACCAGAATGAAAACGATCAGCAACGTTTTGCCTTTCACACTCCCCCCTCTTTACTCCCAAAACATTATGGCAGAAGGTCGCGAAACCCGCAGGGCATCGTGGTATGTTATTGGCTTTTCGTCAGACTGGAAGAGAGTGAGATGGCAAAGCAGCGCGTAGGTATTGTCTTTGGGGGAAAATCAGCGGAGCACGAGGTTTCATTGCAGTCGGCAAAAAATATTGTCGATGCGATTGATAAAAACCGTTTCGACGTAGTGCTGCTGGGCATTGATAAACAGGGCCAGTGGCATGTGAACGATGCGAGCCAGTATCTGTTAAACGCCAACGATCCGGCACATATCGCCCTTAATCCTTCTGAAATCAGCGTCGCCACCGTCCCTGGCGTAGTGAAGGGGCAACTTATCGACGCCGGTAATGCACAGGCTCTTGCTCAGATTGACGTCGTGTTCCCAATCGTCCACGGCACGCTGGGCGAAGATGGTTCGCTGCAGGGTATGCTGCGCATGGCGAACCTGCCGTTTGTCGGCTCCGATGTACTGGGCTCCGCCGCTTGTATGGATAAAGACGTCACCAAACGCCTGCTGCGCGATGCCGGGCTGAACGTTGCCCCGTTCGTGACACTCACCCGCGCCAACCGCGATAAATACACATTCAGCCAGATTTCCGCCCAGTTGGGTCTGCCGCTGTTCGTGAAGCCTGCGAACCAGGGCTCCTCCGTTGGCGTCAGCAAAGTGACAAGCGAAGCGCAGTTCACCGAAGCCGTTCGTCTGGCTTTTGAGTTTGACCACAAAGTCGTGGTTGAGCAGGGTATCAAAGGCCGTGAAATTGAGTGCGCGGTGCTGGGCAATGATTTCCCACAGGCAAGCACCTGCGGTGAAGTGGTGTTAAACAGCGATTTCTACTCTTACGACACCAAATACATTGATGATAAAGGCGCTCAGGTCGTCGTGCCGGCAAATATCGATCCGGCCATCAACGATAAGATCCGGGCGATCGCCATCAACGCCTATCAGGCTCTTGGCTGCTGCGGCATGGCGCGTGTGGATGTGTTCCTGACGCCAGATCCAGATAATGAGGTGGTGATTAATGAAATCAACACCCTGCCGGGCTTTACCAACATCAGCATGTATCCAAAACTGTGGCAGGCCAGCGGTCTGGGTTACTCTGAGCTGATCACCCGTCTGATCGAACTGGCGCTGGAGCGTCATGCCGCTGACAGCGCACTCAAAAGTTCCGTAAACGGTTAATCGGTTCTTTTCACCGTCTCCGTCTCATCCGCTGTCGTCTCTTCCGGACGACGGCGGATAATTAACCCAGCCAGCCAGAAACTGATCACCCATGTCACCAGCCCGACAGCATAGGTTTGCCATCCTTTGGCTTCAAACCCCAGCAGCCCTACGACACCGTTAAGAATAAAGATCAGCCCGATAGCAAAGGCGTAGTAGTGCCAGTCACGGCGTAGTTTGGACGTGAGCTTCATAACAACTCCGGCAGGAAAAAAAGACATCCTCTCACAGTTTTACGATCGGGTCTGTGGCAGATGCGGAAAATCTGAAACACGACGCAATTTCAGTTAAGTAATGAATTTGTGATGTGCTGCAGAAATCGACAATCCAGGAGAATTCCGCAGGGGAAATTACCACGATTCTGATATTGACAAATGCTATGACCTGTCAAACTCACCGTGTGCGAAGCGTATTAACAGAGTGATATTTCCGGAGGTCTTTATGGCTGACTTTACATTGTCGAAACCGATTTTTGGCGGCACACCACCAAAAACCTCCACTGCGGGTAATATTGCGTATGCCCTGTTTGTCCTGTTCTGCTTCTGGGCAGGCTCTCAGCTTCTCAACATGCTGGTTCACGCGCCTGGCGTCTATGAACATCTGATGCAGGTGCAGGATAACGGACGCCCGCGGGTTGAGATTGGTTTGGGTGTGAGCACCTTGTTTGGCCTTGTCCCCTTCCTCGCGGGTTGTCTGATTCTCGGTGTTGTCGCGTTAGTCGTACGCCTGCGTCGTCGCCATTAACGTCCCATACAACGAGCCCGACGATCGTCGACGCGTTTGGCGAACCATGCCGTTGTCAGATTACGCGTGATTTTCGGGCTTTCCAGTTGAATACCCGGCAGGATTGCCCGCGGTAACGCTTTTCCACTCTTCTTCTCGGCCAGCGCGAAAACCTTGTTGTAGAGATCCGTCTTCTCGAACGCCAGGCTATCACCTTTCTCCAGCTGACGGCGAATGTCGCTATCGCTCATGCCAAGTGTTGTTGACAGTTTGCGCACCGCCAGTTCCGTAGTGCCCGCCTTGCTGCTGCCGTAGGCGATGAGATCGCCGTCCAGCGCCAGTTTCACCCCGCTGGCACGGCTGACCGCACTCTGAAACGCCGCGTTTCGGCTGGCATACCAGCCCGCGTTAAAGTCTGCAAAGCGGTACAACGGCTCGCTGTAGCTCGCCGGATAGTTCAGCAGATGGTACGTGCCAAACCACAGTCCGCCACGCAGGGAGAAGACTTCCTGGCGCACCGTCCCGTCGATTTTCCACGGATAACCGTCCGTATGCTGCTCGGCAAACGCAATGCTGACCTGCATCGGGCCGCCGGTGTGCACCGGGTTAAGCGAGCCGAACAGTTTCTGCCCCATCGGCACCATATTGATGAAATCATCAAAAATGGCGCTCAGCTGTTTCTCGGTTTTCACCGTGTCCAGCCGATCGCTGTAGCTTTTGCCGTTTGGCGAGGTGATTTTAAGGGCGGTATGCACCAGGAACACCGGGATATGCATCGATTCCGCGCGACGGTCGATCTCTTTCCAGGCAATTTTGTTCAGCCCCGGCACCACCGGATCTGATTGGTACATCGACTCCTGCTGCGCCACTGCCAGCACCGAGCAGATATTCTCCTCGGTAGGGGCAATTTTCTGACTTTCAAAGGTCTTCGCTAATGCCTCGGCCCACGCATTGCGGTCTTTCACCGTAGAGGGCATTTTTTGCCGCACCACGCTCGCCACATCTACAGGTTTCTCACCTTTTTTAAGCGGGGCGGCCCCTTTTTCGGCACACCCCGCCAGCACGAGTGCGGCGAGTAAAGAGAGCGATAATGTACGCGGTACGGCAAAAGACATAGCAATTCCCTGTTTTAGCTAAATGTATTGGTGACTTCCTGCAGATCCCGATCGTCCAGCTCGCGTTCAAAGCTGCGCAGACGTTTGTAGATGGACATCAGTTCCACCAGCGTGGTCCAGGAGCTAATCAGATACTGGAACGACCCGCGAACCTGACCAAATACGTTGGTGATCTGTGTCATCAGACCCAGCGTTATCGTACCCGCAACAATGGACGGGAACAGCAGGAACAAACCGAAAACGTTATCCACCTGCAGATACAAAATGCGCGCAATGTTGAAGTACATATAGTGGAAGTAAAGACGGAAATAGTTGCGACGCACGGCGCCAAACAGTTCACGTACGGTTGGCGGCGAGGCGCGGTTGGCGTCATCTTCACCATACACCAGCTCTTTACGATACGCCGCTTCAACGCGCTGATTTTTAAACTCCAGCCCAGGCAGCTTGATCCCCACCACGGCCAGCAGCCCCGTTCCCATTAATGACCAGACAATAGCGGCAATCACCAGGCCATACGGCAGATGACCAACAATCGGCAGGTCCGGCACGTGCGCCGAGAGCGTCACCAGCACCGGCAGGAAGGCAATCAGGGTCATAATGGCATTGATAAAACTCACGCCCATGTCTTCAAGGGTCGAGGCGAAACGCATGGTGTCTTCCTGCACACGCTGTGCGGCGCCTTCGATATGACGCAGGTGTTGCCAGTGCGCCATATAATGTTCGTTCATCGCGGTACGCCAGCGGAAGACGTAGTGGCTGACAAAGAAATTGTTCATGACGCCAATCACTACCGCAATAAGGGCAATACCGAGGAAGATGCCAACTTCATGGTAGAACTGATTGATAGTCACCTTATGCGGTGAACTCAGCGCACTCTGGATCAGATCGTAGAACGGGGCATACCAGGCGTTAACCGCCACCCCCACTTCCACCAGAAACCAGGTGACAAAGATGATCAGCGACGTGCCCAGAATCGACCAGTATTGCCAGCGATGTGGCGAATAGACAAACCAGAACAGGGCAAAGAGCCCTACGCAGACCATGTAGTAGGCATAAAACAGCAGATAGCTCAGCGACCAGAAACGCGCCGCGCTAATGGGAACCTCGCCCGTCGCGCCCGTGATACGCGTCAACCACGCTCCGCCGCCGGCCTGCCAGAAAATGACAGCGATCAGTGCCCAAATAAATGCCGACAGGAAAAATGGCCCCGGCTTTGGGAAAAAAGACTTAAACATGATACATCCTTCTTGTTGTTATGGCTGTTGCTGTGCTCAACACACCACCACACGAAAATCTTGCCTGGGCCAGGTGCCTGGCGCAGGCAAAAAGGTCAGACCCGAGGGTTTATTATTAGTTCGCTTTCCAGTTTTCAAGAATTGTTTCGGTGCGTTTCACCGCGGGCGGGTTTGCGGGCGCAATGAAGTTGTGCCAGACGTCGTTGTAGTGGTTAATCAGAATGCGGGCTTCGGCCGCCGGGCGATTCGCGGTGGTATGCGCATCCTCCGCCACGGTGATGTGGTAGCCCCGGCTGACGCCATTCTTGAACGTGGCATCGACACAGTAATCAGTAGCGCAACCGCAGATGACAAACTCCCGGATCCCCTGCTCGCGGAGCAGCGTTTCAAGCGAGGTGTTATAGAATGCATCGCAGGCCGTCTTGGTCACGTAAAGGGCATCAGCAGGCTGATGCAGTTCAGGCAGCAAGGCAAACCCGTCACTGCCCTCTTCCAGACCGCCGGGCTCGGTATGCTGAATAAAAATCACCCGATCGGCTGCCTGCGTAAGCTGATTGATCAGTGAAACACATTTTTCACGCTGATGACGAGGCGTTTCGAACACCCCTTGCTGCATATCGACAACCATAACCACACGCTTTCCGGACATACCCTTCTCCGCAAGATTGAGTAACACAGCCCTCTATCATAAGGCCGATGTCACAAAATGGGAGACTGACGGTAAGTAAATTCTTCTGATTTACTCGCAGTTACGTTTTTCTGGTTATCGTTATGTAATTCGGGGCATTGCACCGTACGGTTTAGTAGTATAAATACCCATTACTTTCCTCATTCACACTATGGATGCTTTTCGTTGAAACGTTGTCTGCTCTTTTTCGCCGCGCTGTGTGCGGTGAGCTTCTCAACCGCCCAGGCAGCCCAACCGCTGACGGCGCCCGTTCTGGCATCGGATATTGCCGATCGCTACGCGAACCTGATTTATTACGGCAGCGGCGCGACGGGAATGGCGATGGTCGTCATCGACGGTAATCAGCGCGTGTTTCGCAGTTTCGGTGAAACGCGTCCCGGTAATAATGTTCATCCGCAGCTGGATTCCGTCATCCGCATCGCGTCCCTGACCAAGCTGATGACCAGCGAAATGCTGGTGAAATTGCTGGACCAGGGCGTGGTGAAACTCGACGATCCGCTCAGCAAGTATGCTCCGCCGGGCGCACGTGTCCCGACGTATCAGGGAACGCCGATAAGGCTGGTCAACCTGGCAACGCATACCAGCGCCCTGCCTCGCGAGCAGCCAGGTGGTGCGGCGCATCGCGACGTTTTTGTCTGGCCAACGCGTGAACAGCGCTGGAACTACCTGAGCAAAGCCACGTTGAAGTCCGCGCCCGGTTCTCAGGCCTCTTACTCCAACCTGGCGTTTGACCTGCTGGCCGATGCGCTGTCGACGGCAGCGGGCAAACCGTATACGCAGCTGTTTGAAGAGCAGATCACGCGCCCGCTGGGCATGAAGGACACCACCTTCACCCCATCACCGGATCAGTGCCGCCGTCTGATGGTCGCCGAAAAAGGTGCCAGCCCGTGTAACAACACGCTGGCAGCCATCGGCAGCGGCGGGGTTTATTCCACCCCTGGCGACATGATGCGCTGGATGCAGCAGTTCCTCTCATCAGACTTCTACTCACGCAGCCATCAGGCCGACCGTATGCAGACGCTGATTTACCAGCGCAGCCAGTTGCACCGCGTGATCGGTATGGACGTGCCGGGCAAAGCCGACGCCCTCGGTCTGGGCTGGGTATATATGGCACCTAAAAATGGCCGTCCGGGCATTATTCAGAAAACGGGGGGTGGTGGAGGATTCATTACCTATATGGCAATGATCCCCCAGTCCAACGTGGGCGCTTTTGTGGTGGTCACCCGCTCGCCAAATACCCGTTTCGTCAATATGAGCGATGGGATCAATAACTTAGTGGCTGAGCTCAGCGCCAATAAAGCCCAGGTGCTTACCGCCTCCGTCCAGCCTTAATATTCCGTGGGCAAACGGTTGATGCTAACCAGTTTGCCCCGGCTCATATTGATGTAGTTACCCTGTCGAAGCGCAGCGAGCACCTCTGCCACGACCGAACGCGAAATGCGCGTGCTTTGTTGAATATGATTCATCACACCAATTTTTGAGCGCAGGGTTTCATCCCATTCGGCCATATTCAGCAGCATGGCGCGGATTTGGTGATAGGAGTTATTTCCTACCAGTTGCCTGTCCCGCTTTTCCAGAATGGATTTAATCCAGGACAGCCAGCAGAAAGCTTCTTTCCAGAGAGAACTTTGCTGAATAAGCTGCAGAGAGGTCGAAGCAGGTAAATAAAAGCCTGTGCACGGATTTTTGGCAACGACCCGATATTCCTTGCTGTAATCAAGCATGCCTGCAGTCAGCCCCAGAATAAAGGGCGCAGTAGCAATGCCAATCAGCAACTCGTCTGAACGGCGATAGATTTCAATAACGCCGGTCTGTAATACAAAGGTGCTGGGTTCATCATTATCATCATTTGAAATAATCTGCTGGGGAGCAGATTTAAATGGGATACTGGCTACTTTCAAACACTGTTCGAGCCGGCTTAATTCAGAAAGTGGTTTCGCATTAACTTTCATGCAGACCTCTGGACATCCGTATTTGTCGGTTCAATATTATTTTTTTTAGATGACAAAGCGGGGGATATATTCCCCCGCTTTTATACTTTACCAGGTATATTTCACACCCAAATTGGCGCCCCAGTTCTGGTCAACGTCACCGCCGCCCAGGTAAGTGGCATCCGTGTATGCACTGAAGTTTTTGGTGAAGCTGAACTGTGTGCCCAGACCCACACGCACCGCAGAGCCTTCAACGCCGTTATCAATGCTGTCGCCATTCACGTTCGCATTGTTATCAGCATCGTCATACACATACGCCAGTTTGACGTATGGCGTCAGAGCCTGATCGCCGCCGTAGTTGAAGGTATACCCTGCGTCGACACCGAGTTCATAGCGCAGGCTGTCGTAAGACTGGCCATCAATTCGCATGTCATTGCTCAAGCGGTAGTCGTCACCCGACTGGAACAGCCCAGACACTGCCGCATAAGGCGTGACGTAGCCGGACAGGTTTGGTTTCCAGTCATAACCCAGTTTCATACCGAAACCTACCGCATCTGTCGTGGTATTACCGTCCACGTACTGACCGTTACTCATGGTCGCGGAGAGATCGTTATTGAAGCGGGTGTAGCTCAGGGAGCTGTCGAGGAAGAGATCGTTGGCAAACTTCGCAGAGGCATAGATCATCGCCGTCTGGCTATCCTGATCAACCTGACCGGTACGATCGCTGATATCCCCCTTCGCGAAACCTGCCGCGCCACCCACGATCCACTTCGCGTTGTTACCGTCAATCTGCGTATCCAGACCAACCATAATCCCGCTTACGTCCTGATCGTAGCTGATAACGCCATTGTCAGCGTCAAAGTTGCCGCCGAAGTAGCTCACCCACGCCCCGCCGTTATCGGCCAGACCGTGACGGCTGTTAGTCAGACGGGTTCCAACGGTATCCTGCTGCAGATCCCAGATATTGGTATTCGCTGACGGAATGCTCAGCGCCATATTGGCGTAGTCAGTCAGCGCCTTCTGCTGCAGAACAACCGTGTCACCCTTCTGCTGCGCCTGGTAGGTATAGGCACCTAAATCGGCTTTGTTTGCTGCCGTAAAGCGGGCCGCAGTGTCTGCGTTGTTGTCATAAACGCGGATGATCTCTTTGTTTTTATAATCAGCAACAGAACCGGCGCCGGTCGCATCGTCGATACGCACAGTGTAGTTACCTGCCACATCACCGTTCACCGCCAGATGACCGTCTGAGTTAAGCGCCACGACGCCATAGTCGTAATCTGCTTTGCTCTTGTCGTTGGTGATAAAGCGGGCGTTGTTCAGATCGCTGTTCAGCACGTAGTCACGGCTGGCAACGTTCAGCACACCGCCATCGGTCAGCACCATGTTGTGCGTGTCCACCTGACCCAGGCCCAGTGCCAGTTCCGCACCGTTGTCGACGGTGATGGTGTTGGCATACAGTTCAGCCGTTTCTTCCGTCAGCGCGGCACGGCTATAGCTGTCCAGATACAGGCTGTCTGTCGCCACTGCACCGCTGTCGCCAATATTCAGGGTAGAGGCGTTGGTCAGGGTGATGGAATCCGCCAGCAGGCCAGAGTTTTCAACATTGACCTGCGACTGGTTATTCACTGCCAGCGTGTCGATGTTAGACAGTTTGCGGGTATCCCACTCTGAACCGTTGTTCAGGGTGACGTTGAACAGACCGCTCTGGTAGACCTCTTCACCTGCAACGTGACCGTTGGTGTCGTAGGTGGAATCAGGCCAGATGCTGTTTGGCGACAAGGTTCTCCAGTCAACGCTGCTGTAACCCTCACCATACATCTGCGCGGTGCCGATCGCTTCAACGCTGGATTGTGCAGCGCCAACCCATTTGCTGCCGTTGGTCAGTGTAACTTCCAGCTTATCGGTACCATCCCAGCCGTTGGTGGTTGGGTTATACACACCGTCTTCGGTGGTATCGGTTGCCGGGTCGCCATTCTCGTAGAAGTTATTGTCGAAGGTGCTGGAGAACAGGATATCGCCGGTAACGGTAGAGTGATCGAAGGTGGCGGTGGTTTGCATGGCGTTGTCAGACGCGCTGGCCGCGACGATCAGTGCCGCGTCATCTGCGCCGGTCGCGTTGGTTTCACCGTAGTCGCTCGGCTTCGCGGTTTGACCATAGAACCCGCTGGTACCCAGATCGCTGTATGCGCCAGAGGTCAGAACAGAGTCTTTGACCACCAGGGTGTTAGTAAAGACATTACTGCTATCCGCAACGCCTTCAACGCCGTCATACGGGGTATTGTCCAGCTCATGGTAACCCTGAGTCAGCGTGATACCTGCAACGTGGGAGTTGTTCTGGATAACAATATCCGATTCCACATCCAGCGTAATCGCATTACCCAGTCCATAGGTATCCAGATAGTGGGTTTCGGTGTTGTCACCATTCAGAACATCATACGCATAATGCTCATAGGTATCGTTAATGGTGGAGTGATCGACGGTCAGGCTAAAACGATCGTACTGCGTATGGGTCGTGCCGTCCGTATCAACCCCATCAGCACACGTGGTGGTCATGCACTTTGAGGTGATCATGCCATTAATGGTGCTGTTAGAAATGCTCAGTGCATTCGCTCTTCCATTGACACCATCGTCAAGGTAGTACGTCGAAATAACACCGTTCACCGTTGACTTATTAATCACCGGATAAATATCACCGTCGTGGGTGGCATCCGAGTAATCCCAGTCAGCGTAGCCATAATACCAGGGTGTTGATGCTGTATTATCATATCCGAAGGTATTATATGTGGCACCAGAAATATCTTTCGCATTGGCCTGAGAAGCGATAGCCAGGGTGCAGGCTAATGCAAGTTGTGATACAACCAGTTTCTTTTTCCATGTTTGCATTGGGTCATCCCTCCTCAGGGACGTAAGCAAGTTTGTCCATCAAATCATTTGGCAACATTGTATTGCGGAGGGAATTATGCATTTTCATTTCGAAAAGGTTCAATGAATGATTCCATTAAGTCCGTATCCAGACTAATAACATGAAAAAAATGCAACGACATTAAAAATTATAAATAAACACTATAAAAACAGCGAATTAAAATCATCTGACATAAATATAGAAAATATAATAAAGAATAATAGATCATTATTAATGATATATTTACTTCAATTTAGAAATCGCACCAATATCTCGAGCGTGTGAAAAACAGGCTGACGTTGGTTATATATATTGACCATGTGAAACATCGCAAACCCCATTTCGCATTAACAAAAAGCCTACTTTCGTAAAACCCTCTCCTCCACTTTCATGTACACTAGCCTTCTTTGTTCCACAAACGTCAGGCATATCATGACCGATTTAATTGCTCGTCCCCGTCGTCTGCGCAAGTCACCTGCACTGCGCGCTATGTTTGAAGAGACAACACTGACCTTAAACGATCTGGTGTTGCCGATTTTTGTTGAAGAAGAGATCGATGACTACAAAGCCATCGACGCCATGCCAGGCGTGATGCGCATTCCGGAAAAATATCTGGCGCGTGAGATCGAACGTATCGCCAACGCGGGGATCCGCTCGGTGATGACCTTTGGCATCTCCCACCACACTGACGCTACCGGCAGCGATGCCTGGAAAGAGGACGGTCTGGTCGCCCGGATGTCGCGGATCTGCAAAGAGACCGTGCCGGAAATGATCGTCATGTCAGACACCTGTTTCTGTGAATATACCTCTCATGGCCACTGCGGTGTGCTGTGCGATCACGGTGTCGATAACGACGCCACTTTGCTGAATCTCGGCAAGCAGGCGGTGGTAGCTGCAGCAGCCGGTGCGGATTTCATCGCACCTTCCGCTGCCATGGACGGGCAGGTTCAGGCGATCCGCCAGGCGCTTGATGCGGCCGGATTCACTGATACCGCCATCATGTCCTACTCCACCAAGTTTGCCTCTTCGTTCTACGGTCCGTTCCGTGAAGCGGCCGGTACAGCGCTGAAGGGCGATCGCAAAACCTATCAGATGAACCCGCTGAACCGCCGTGAAGCCATCCGTGAATCGCTGCTGGATGAAGCCCAGGGCGCAGATTGCCTGATGGTGAAACCGGCTGGCGCGTATCTGGATATCCTGCGCGACATTCGCGAGCGCACCGAGCTGCCGCTGGGTGCATACCAGGTGAGCGGCGAGTACGCGATGATCAAATTCGCCGCGCAGGCGGGTGCCATCGACGAAGAGAAAGTGATCCTGGAAAGCCTGGGCGCGATCAAACGTGCCGGCGCGGATCTGATCTTCAGCTACTTTGCGCTGGATCTGGCCGAGAAGAAAATTCTGCGTTAATCCGCTTTAGCGCCGGGTGGCGGCTTCGCCTTACCCGGCCTCCTCTCTGCGCTAATCTTCACCAAACTGCAATACAACCGACATCTCTCCCTTCTACTGTCTGAGCAAGACGGCAGGAGGAGTAACCATGTTTAGTCTCGATAGCGTTCTCGACGACCTTTGGCCTCAGGCGAGGCCTGCACCCTGGCAAAAAAGTCTGTTAAAAAGACTGTTCTACGAAGAAGAATTCCAGCAATTTGCCGCGACACACCGCCATCTGAAAGGCCTGGATATGGTGGAGCAGGTTCTGGAGCACCTCGATATACTCTGCACCGTTTCCGCCCGCGATCTCGAACAAATCCCTGAACATGGCCCGCTGGTCATTATTGCCAACCACCCAACCGGAACGCTGGACGGGCTGGCGCTGATGTATGCCGTTTCCCGTGTACGGCGCGATGTGAAAGTCGTCACTAACCGGATGCTGACCCACCTTGAACCGCTTAGCTCGCTGTTTATTCCGGTGGACAATATGGGCGGCAGAACGGCAAAAACGTCCCTGATGCAGATGGAACAGCATCTGCAAAACGCAGGGGTGCTGATCTTCTTCCCGGCGGGAGAAGTGTCCCGTCCTACGCGTAAAGGGATCCGCGATAAAAAATGGCACCCCGGCTTTATTAAACTCGCCAGTAAGCTGCGCGTACCGCTGCTGCCGGTGCATATTCAGGCACACAACAGCCTGCTCTTTTATGCCAGCACGCTGGTGTCCCCCACCGTATCGATGCTCTTGCTGATGCAGCAGATGTTCCGCCGCCGCCACAGCCAGCTACCGATAAAGATCGGCCAGCAGATAGCCTGGCATCACTGGTATAGCACAACCCTTTCATCGCGTGAGATGGCCGAGCAGTGCCGTCAGCACGTGATACGTCTTGGCAAGGGAGTGCCTGGCGTCTTTAAAACCCAATGCGCCATTGCCCGTCCGGAAGACCGGGCCACGCTGAAGCGCGAGCTGGCCCAGGCCGAATGTCTGGGCAAAACCAGCGATGGCAAAACTATTTATCTGTGGCAACGCAACGGACAGGAAGAGGCTCCCCTGCTGCGCGAGCTGGGACGCCTGCGCGAGATCGCGTTTCGCGCCGTAGAGGAAGGGAGCGGTAAACGTCGGGACACCGACAGTTACGACGATGACTATCTGCACCTGATCCTGTGGGATGAAGACGATCTGGAGATCGTCGGCGCCTATCGCTTTATGCCCACTGCCAGACAGGTCGAGCAACGCGGTCTGGAAGGGCTTTATAGCTACAGTCTGTTCCACTACGACGATAAAATGCAGGACGTGCTGGAACACGGTATTGAACTGGGGCGCAGCTTTATTCAACCGCGCTACTGGGGTCGTCGCGGTCTGGACTATCTGTGGTCCGGTATTGGTGCCTATCTGGCGCGTTATCCGCACTACCGCTACCTCTTTGGCCCGGTCTCGATTTCCGGTGGCTTACCGCCTGCCGCACGGGATCTGCTGGTGGCGTTTTACCGCCTCTGGTTCCCGGCGACAAATCCCTTAGCCGCGTCACGTCAGCCTTATCCGGCCTCCCTGCCGGACGTGCTGGCGCAGTTTGGCGGGGTCGATTACGTGGATGACCTGACGAAGCTGAAATCCCTGCTCGGTAATCTGGGGTGCGGTATTCCACCGCTCTACAAACAGTATTCCGAGCTGTGTGAACCCGGCGGCGTGCAGTTTATCGATTTTGGCAGCGACCCGGCGTTCAACAACTGCATCGACGGGCTGGTGCTGGTGGACTTGTGCTACCTCAAGGCAAACCGCTATCAGCGGTATATTGAGGCGCACCTTTAACTGTGCGGTTATTTGTAGGCCGGGTAAGCGCAGCGCCACCCGGCAAGAACGGTGCACAATTGCCGGGTGGCGGCTACGCCTTACCCGGCCTACGGGTGCGATGGTTCAAGGACGGTAAAACGGCTTATCTCCCAAAATTGTCGCCCGCTGCATAATCCGACGCTGTGGCAGATAATCCGCATTCGCATAGTGCTGCGTCACGCGGTTATCCCAGATCGCCAGATCGTTCTCCTGCCAGCGCCAGCGCACCTGAAACTCCGGTTTGGTGATATGCGCAAACAGGAAACGTAACAGCGCCTCGCTCTCTTTTTCCGTCACGTCCACAATCCGCGTCGTGAATCCCTCATTCACAAACAGCGCCTGCTTGCCGGTTACCGGATGGGTGCGCACGACCGGATGGAGCAGCGGGGGATGTTTCGCAACCGCCTCCTGCCAGCGCTGATGCTCCGCTTCTGTTTTGCGGTACTTGTACTCCTGGAATGATTTTTTTAAAGTCATGCTCCGCCCGCAGGCCGCTCAGCAGGGTACGGAAGGGTGCGGACAGCGCCTCAAAGGCCGCAATGCCGCTGGCCCACAGCGTATCGCCGCCCGTCTCCGGCAGCAGCTTCGCCGAAAGAATCGCCCCTGCAGGTGGCGTCTCGATAAACGTCACATCCGTGTGCCAGTTGTCGTTGTCCGGCGGGTTATCGTTATGCGTATCGAGCACAATAATCTCCTCCACCCCTTCCGCATGCGGATAAACCGGATGGATATGCAGATCGCCAAAGCGCAGTGCCAGGGCGCGTTGCTGCTGCGGGGTGATTGCCTGTTCGCGCAGGAATACCACCTGATGGCGCAGCACCGCATGATAAAGCTGCTCAAACTGGTTATCGCTCAGCGGACGGGTCACATCCAGGCCCGACACCTGCGCACCAATATATGGCCCCAGCGGGGTAATGGTCAGACGTTCACTCATTGTATTTCTCCATGCCAGGGCGTCAGACGACGCTGTAGCGCGCGCAGCCCCAGTTCTAATCCAAAGGCGATCACGGCGATAACCGCAATCCCGGCCAGTACCACGTCAGTCGCCAGAAACTCCCCCGCCGACTGCACCATAAACCCTAACCCTCGGGTGGCGGCGATCAGCTCTGCCGCCACCAGCGTTGACCAGCCCACGCCAAGGCCGATGCGTAATCCGGTTAAAATCTCCGGCAGTGCGCCCGGTAAAATCACAAACAGCAGCACCTGTGTCCGGCTGGCTCCCAGCGACTGCGCCGCGCGGATCCGCACCTGCTGAGCGCTTTTGACACCCGCCAGAGCCGACATGGCAACCGGGGCGAAAATCGCCAGATAAATCAGCAGGATTTTTGACGTTTCACCGATGCCGAACCAGATCACCATCAGCGGCAGATAGGCCAGCGGCGGCACCGGACGGTAAAGCTCAATCAGCGGGTCGAGGATGCCGCGCACCGTCGGGCTTAAGCCCATCGCGATCCCGACCGGAATGCCGATTATCACCGCCGCCAGTAGCGCCACCAGAATGCGCGCCAGGCTTGCACCTAAGTGCTGCCAGAGCGTAGCGTCCATAAAGCCCTGCGGCCCGGCAATGGTGATGAGTTTTGCCAGCACCTGCCCCGGCGGCGGCAGAAACAGCGGGCTGATCCATGCCTGCGCGGCAACCAGCCACCAGACCGCCAGCAACACCAGCAACGTGCCGACACTGAGTGTTATCTGGCGCGAGAAAGGCCAGCGTAAGGCCGGGCGCGCGCGTCGCGTTTTCTCGCTGAAGACGATGCTCATGAGAAGGCCTCCCGTTGTTCAAACACGCGGCTTAAGACGTATTCACGCTGTTCGATAAACCGCGGATCGGATTTGATGCTGCGTACCGGCTCCCCCGAGACATAGCGACGGGCAAACTCAAGCGGCAGCCGCTCCAGCACGCACCCCGGGCCAGGGGACAACAGCACCAGCTCGGTCGCCATAAACACCGCCTCTTCGATATCGTGGGTGATCAGCAGCACCTGTTTACCCGTTTCATGCCACAGGCGTAAAAGCAGGGTTTGCATCTGCTCGCGGGTAAAGGCATCCAGCGCCCCGAACGGCTCATCCAGCAGCAAAAGCTGCGGATTGGCCGCCAGCGCGCGGGCAATTCCAACCCGCTGACGCTGGCCGCCGGAAAGCTGCCAGATAAACCGTTTTTCAGCCCCTTCAAGACCGACCTTTTTGAGCATGTCCCGTGCTGTTGCCAGCCGTTGCTCGCGGCTTACACCCGCCAGTTGCAACCCAAACGCCACGTTTTCCTGCACGTTGCGCCAGGGAAGCAGACCTTCGTTCTGAAAGACCACCCCACGCTCAGCGCCCGGGCACTCCACTTTTTTACCTTCCAGTTGAATGGAGCCATGCTGATATGGCACAAACCCGGCAATCAGATTCAGCAGCGTGGTTTTCCCGCACCCGGACGGGCCAAGCACAACCAGCAGCTCACCGCTGTCCAGCGTCAGGTTGATGTTCTCCAGGGCCGGTTTGCCACCGTAATCAGCAGACAGATTTGTAATATTCAGCATCGCAGCCCCCTTATTTCACAAAGCGATCGGTCACGTACTGGCTGTAGTCCGCCGCCACCGCCGGCACTTTGCCCTGCTCTTTCAGGAACGTGGCGGTATCGACAATCGCTTTGTTTACCGGCCCGGTCAGCTGTTGTACCTGCTGGGCAGGCGTGAGATAGGTATTACCTTTCACCAGCCCCGGAACGTCCGCTTGCGGCACGCCGCTCAGACGGGACAGTTTTTCGAGATTGGCAGGCTGCTTCAGCCATGCATCCGGGTTGCTGATATAGGGCTGCTGAGCGTCGATGGCGCTTTTGGCAAAGGCCTTCACGATCTCAGGATGTTTCTCGGCAAAATCTTTGCGCACCACCCACACGTCGAGCGTTGGCGCGCCCCACTGGCCCACTTTTTCGGAGTTGGTCAGCACGGTGCCGTCTTTTTCCAGCTCATTGACGGCCGGTGCCCAGACGTATGCGCCATCAATATCGCCGCGCTGCCAGGCCGCAATAATCGCCGGTGGCTGCAGATTTATGATTTGCACCTGGCCTGGCTTGATGCCCCAGTGTTTCAGCGCCGCCAGCAGGCTGTAGTGAGTGGTCGAAATGAACGGCACGGCAATGCGCTTGCCGATCAGGTCTTCCGGTTTGGTGATGTTTTTCTTCACCACCAGCGCTTCGGAGTTACCCAGCTGTGAAGCGAGGAGGAAAACTTCAATCGGCACCTGCTGGCTGGCCGCTACCGCCAGCGGGCTGGAACCGATGTTACCAATCTGCACGTCGCCGGACGCAAGCGCACGCACCACGGCCGCCCCGCTGTCGAACTTACGCCAGTCGACGTTTGCGCCGCTCTCTTTGGCAAAGGTGTTATCCGCCTGTGCGACTTTCGCAAGCTCTGCGGAGGTCTGATACGCGACGGTGACATCCACCGCCTGCGCCTGAAATGCCCACAGCGCCAGCGCGCCGAGTAATGTAATTCGCGATGAAATTGCCATCCTGTCTGCTCCCCTTGTTGTTATGAGGGCAGTATTTCCGGCGCGGGAATTTTGATAAAGGAATTAAAACGAATCGCTAATAACGATTCGTTTTTAGAAAAAAAGCGGGAAAGGATAGTTGGTTTTGTGCGGTTGTTTTTTTCCCTCTCCCCGTGGGAGAGGGTCAGGGTGAGGGCATTAGCGCTGAGACGTCAGCTCAGCAATATCTTTCGGCGTGGTGCGACAGCATCCACCGATTAATCTGGCACCGGCCTCCAGCCACTGGGGCAAATACCCCGCCAGCGTCTCGCACGCTTCACCGTGATGGTGCCAGGTTTTGGTCACCGCATCATAATGCTCGCCCGAGTTCGGATAGACCACCAGCGGCAGTGCCGTCAGGCTGTGCAGGTGTTTCAGCGCCGCGGTGGTGTTTTCCAGCGCGATACAGTTGATGCCCAGCGCCACGACCTGCGAATTATCTTTCAGGGCCGCGACAACTTCCAGCAGCGGTGTCCCGTCGCTCAGGTGCTCGCTGTCGCGCAGGGTAAACGAGAACCATGCCCGGGCGCGGGGATACTCAGCCACAAGTGCTGCCAGCGCCTTGATCTCCTCAAAGGAGGGTAGCGTTTCGCAAGCCAGCAGATCCGCCCCCGCATCCAGCAACGCCTCAATGCGCGGACGATGAAACGCGGTAAACTCTTCGGCGCGACGCACATAATCTCCGCGATACTCAGAGCCATCCGCCAGATAGGCGCCATACGGCCCAACGGACCCCGCCACCAGCAGCGTGCCCGCATGCGGATTTTCCGCCAGATACGCTTCACGCGCCTTACGCGCCAGCTCTACGCTTTTGCCGATCAACACGCGGGACTGCGCCTCGTCCAGACCGCGCGCCGCAAAGCCCGCAGGCGTGGCCTGATAGCTGGCGGTGATCGCCACCTGCGCACCTGCGCGGTAGTAGTCGAGGTGGACTTCACGGATAAGCTCCGGGTTTTCCATCAATACTTTGGCAGACCAGAGGTTGTCTGCAAGGTTGCACCCGCGCGCTTCCAGTTCAGTTGCCATTGCGCCATCCAGCACCACAAACGGCTGCTTTTCAAGGAGGGCGGTAAGCGGATTATTCTGCGACATGTTCAGGCTCCTGCGATGTCAGGTTTCGGGTCAGGTAGTAGGCACCATAACACAGGGCGACGAACGGCAGGCCACAATAAAGGGCAATGCGCTGGCTCGGATCAAACCACAGGCCGATACATGCCACTACGCAGAGGATAAACCCGAGCACCGGCACCAGCGGATACCACGGCGCGCGATAGTGCAAAGCAGACAGCGGCTGTCCGGACTGCAGATGACGACGGCGGAAGACAAAGTGCGACGCGCAGATGCTGATCCACACCGCCACCACCGCAAAACCGGAAATGGCCGACAGCGCCACAAACACCGTGTCCGGCGCAACCACGCTTGAGAAGAGCGCCAGCACGCCACCGAGCATGGAAACGGAGAGCGCCGTCAGCGGCACGCCGTTTTTATTGACGCGGGCAAAGCAGCGCGGCAGCGTTTTCTCGTTAGAAAGCGACCACAGCATGCGCCCTGAGGCGTACAAGCCGGAGTTTGCCGCCGAGAGGATCGCGGTCAAAATCACAAAGTTAAAGATATCTGCCGCATACGGGATCCCGACTTTTTCAAACACCAGCACAAACGGGCTCTTTTCCACCCCGGCCTGCTGCATCGGGATCAGCGCCGCCAGCACAAACACGGTGCCGATAAAGAAGATGATCAGTCGGGCAATGGTCGCGCGGATCGCCACCGGAATAACCTTATGCGGGTTTTCCGTTTCGCCCGCCGCAATGCCGATAAGCTCGGTGCCGGAGAAGGCAAAGTTCACCGCCACCATGGTCATCAGGATCGGCAGGCCACCATGTGGGAACCAGCCTTCAGCGGTAATGTTGCTCAGACCCGGCGCAGGCGAACCGTCCTGCATCGGAATAAAGCCAAAGATCGCCGCGCCGCCAAGAATAATAAAGGCGATGATGGTGATAACTTTCACCAGCGAGAACCAGAATTCGCCCTCGGCAAAGAAACGCGTGGAGATAACGTTAAGGCCAAAAATCACCACGCAGAAGACCACGCACCATACCCAGACGGGCACCTGTGGGAACCAGTACTGCATACAGAACCCGGCGGCGGTAAAGCTCGATCCTAGCGCCACCGTCCAGGTGAGCCAGTACAGCCACGCCACGGTATAGCCCGTCGCCGGGCCGAGGTAACGAGCGGCATAGACGTGAAACGCGCCGGTTTCCGGCATCGCCACCGACAGTTCGCCCAGACACTGCATCACCAGCCAGACCACCAGTGCGCCAATGAGATAGGCCAGCAGCGTGCCTGCTGCCCCGGTTGTCGAAATGATATAACCGGTATTAAAGAATAACCCAGTGCCAATCACGCCACCCAGCGAGAGCATAATCAGGTGGCGTGTTTTCATGGTGCGCTTTAGCTGCCCATTTTCTTGTTGTGTTTGCATATTACCTTCTATACGTATGGACATCTAAACATCCAAAGAAGGTGTGTTATACCGCGATTAACATTAAAAAGCTAGACGACCAGACGCAACCGGGCGCGTCGCGCACTGAGTCGGGGATGGGTTGTGAGGATCACATACAGAATCGGACGCCAGGCCATAAGCACCTCCGCAAGCAGATACTTACAGCATGGCGCGGACGGCTGTGATTCTGGCTCAAACAAAAGTCGTATCTGTCCGCTACCAGCTAAACCCTCTGCATGCTTCGCGCAGGCGAATCAAAAACTGACGCGCGTTGGTGGTCATCGCCGACTTTTGCGACCACACCGCGCAATACTGCGCCGACGGCAGTTGGGTGATGGGCAACGCCACCAGCTTGTCATCAAGCTGTAGCGGCTGACACATTGCCCGCGCGACCACCGTCAGATAGTCCGCGTTAAGCACCATATTCAGCCCCGTGATGACGGAATCGGTGCGCAGTGGGGTGATATCCACCTGTCGATAAAAATGGCTGAGCTCATTTTGTAGCTGCTGGTAGTAGCCTATGGACGACTCCGGCAGTAGCCATTTGGCCTGACGCAGCGCCATCAGATCGCGGGCTTCTGCCAGTGGGTGCCCCTTGCGCGCGATGATGCAAAACGGCGAGGTAAACAGCGGTTCGATCATCACCCCTTCCGGCGGCGCCATCGGATCCACCGAGCCGATAGCCATATCTATTTCACCGTTTCGTACGCCAGGCAGGAGCGAGGAGAGCTGCCCCTCCTTCACCGTCAGCAAGACCTGGGGCAGCGTTTTCTTGAATGCCTCGGCCACATCGGGAAAGACGGTCAGCGCAATAAGCGAAGAGAACCCCACCGTCAGACGCCCGTGAGTAAAATGGTTAATCTGCTCCACTTCATCCGCCGCACGCCGCAGCTCTTCAAGCACCCACTCCGCGCGGTGGGAAAACGCTATTCCCGCCTCGGTAAGGGCAATCCCCTCTTTGCTGCGCAATAAAAGTTGGGTGCCTAAAGTTTGCTCAAGCTCACGCAATGTACGGCTCAATCCGGGCTGCGAAACACCCAGTTCCCGTGCGGCCGAACGGATACTGCCGCTGCGCGCCACCTGACGAAAGGCCTGAAGATGGCCGAGTTTTGGCAGATATTTCATCGCTCACCCTATAACAAAAAAGCATCACCTATAGCAAAATTATATCTTCCCGCCTGTCTGGTAAACCCCTAGATTCAGAGTGCACACAACAATTCTCATCACACTCTGACGTCAGGCGGAAAACACAATGAAAAGCCAGTCACAGATGATTTTTTTACTTTTTATCGGCTATGTCGTGGTCTACATCGATAAAACCGTAATGGGTTTTGCCCTGCTGCCGATCGAAAAAGAGTTCGGGCTTACCACCGCGCAGCTGGGCTATATCACCGGGATCTTCTTTCTCGCCTACTCTCTCTTTCAGGTGCCTGCTGGCTGGCTAAACGACCGAATCGGCTACAAAACCATGCTGATCCTTTCTCTGTGTGCACTGGGGATCTTCGCCCTCTGCTTTGGCGCGCTGGGTATGAGCGTAGGCCTGCTGCTGGTGTTTCGCTTTCTCTCCGGCGTGGGGCATTCCGGCTATCCCTGCTCCTGCGCGAAAGCGGTGGTCAGCAATTTTACGCTGGAAAAACGCACCTTCGCCCAGTCGGTACTGCTCTCCTCCGCCGGGCTGGCGATGACCGTCGGGCCGATTGTGGCCGTCTCGGCGCTGGAACACCTGGGCTGGCACGCCTCCTTTGTGGCATTAGGGATCGTTGCCTGCGCCATCGCCCTGCTGATCGCCTTGCGCGTGCCGTATCAGAAACCCGCGCCACGCCAGGCCGCGCACAGGCAACACGAGGCGCTGTGGCGTAACCCTACGGTGCTGCTGCTGTTTTTCTCGGTGTTTTGCATCAATATCCCAAGCTATGGCCTGTTGGCCTGGCTGCCTAAATTCTTTGTCCAGAGCATGGGCATGCCGATTGAGGTGTCCGGTTATATCGTGGCGGCTGGCGGCGCGGGGATCTGGCTTTCGTCGTTGTGCACCGGCTGGCTGGTCGGAAAATACTTCCACCACCGCGAGCCACAGGTGATTTTGATCTGCGCACTGGTGAGCGCTGCTGCCATTCTCGGCATCTTCCACACCGCCACGGCGGTGAGTGCCAGCATCCTGCTGTTTGTGGGGGAGATCTTCCTGATGGCCACCTTTGTGACCGCGTTTACCCTGCCAATGAAACGCCTGCCGGAGAACATCATGGGCTCGGCCATCGGGCTGATAAACACCGGAGGGACGCTGGGGGGCTTCGTTTCACCGGTTGTTATTGGCTATCTCGTTGGAAAAAGCCACAGTTATGAAAGCGCATTTATTTTCTTGTCACTGGCAATGGTGTGCGCGGGCGTGGCGATAGTGCCATTGATAAAAAAACCTGTGCCCTCACTGCCGGTGACTGACTGAAGGAGACTGTCATGAAAAGTAGCACTGAAAACCTTATCCGCGACGTTCACGACGAGGTGATCCGCTGGCGCAGGCATATTCATGCCAACCCGGATCTCTCATTTCAGGAAAAGCCGACCGCAGATTTTATCGCCCGTGAACTGGCTAATCTGCCGGCGCTGACGATTAGCCGCCCGCTGGAGAACAGCGTGGTGGCGGTATTACAGGGTGAAAAACCCGGCCCGATGTGGGCACTGCGTGCTGATATCGACGCCCTGCCGCTGCAGGAAGAGAGCGGTGAAGCATTCAGCTCAACCAAACCCGGCGTAATGCACGCCTGCGGTCACGATGCCCACACCGCCATGCTGATGGGCGCGGCGAAAGTGCTTTGCCACCTGCGCAGCCAGCTGTGCGGCAGCATCAAGTTTATCTTCCAGCCTGCCGAAGAAGTGCCGCCGGGCGGCGCGCGCGAACTGGTGGAGAAAGGCGTGGTTGACGATGTCGAGAAGATCTTCGGTCTGCACGTTTTCCCGACCAGTCCTACCGGTAACATTACGCTGAAAGAAGGGGTCTATGTCGCCTCCAGCGATAATTTTGATATCACGATTTTCGGCCGGGGCGGACATGGCTCAATGCCGCAGTTCTGCATCGACCCGGTGGTAATCGGCGCTGAAGTTGTCACCGCGCTGCAAAACGTGGTGGCGCGTAATCTCGACCCGATTAACGCCCCGGTGCTGACCATCGCGACCTTCCAGGCCGGTGACAGCTATAACGTGATTCCGGACAGCGCCCGCCTGGCCGGAACGGTGCGTACTCATAATCAGCAGGTACGCGAGCAGGTACCGCAGCTGGTGCAGCGTATTGTCGAGGGCGTCGTCAGTGCCCACGGCGCGCGCTGTGAGATCCGCTGGCAACAGGGTTACGCCGTTGGCAACAACCATGCCGACACCAATGCCATCGCCAAAGCGGCGATTGCAGCGCACTTCGAAGAAGGAACGCTGCAGCTTGCCGATCGGGCCCTGTTTGGCAGCGAGGATTTCTCCTCGTATCAGGAGAAAGTCCCGGGAACGTTTCTGTTCATCGGCTGCGGCAACGAGGAAAAAGGCGCGGTCTGGAACGTCCACAATCCACACTTTCGCATCGACGAGGCCGCGCTGGCAGTGGGGGTGAAAACGCACGTTGCGCTGGTGAGCCCGCTGTTTGAGGAGATTTGACCCCTCCCGTCCTGACATTGCCCGGCGGCGCGTCGCCTGCGCCCCCCGGCGCAATGGTTGGTAAATCCGTCAATCAGTTCTATAGTCGTCACAGTTTCTTAGTAACCAGGACTGACTGATGCGCTTTAACGGACTGACCAAAGGTTTCTTTATCTTTATTCTCGCCCTCGTGACGTGGGCGTTTTTCGACGTGCTATCGCCCTACTTCTCCGCCATTCTGTGGGCCGCCATTCTGACCGTTATCTTTAATCCGGTAAAAAACAAGCTGCGCGCCGCACTGGGAGATCGCAATGGGCTGGCCTCGCTGCTGACCATCGGCATTATCTGCCTGATTGTCTTTATCCCGTTGATGGTGATCTTCTCCTCGCTCGCCATTGAGCTGAACGTGGTGTACACCAAACTGCAGGAGAACAACACCCAGTTCCCGGAGGTGGTGGCGAGCATCTTTAACCATCTGCCGGACTGGGCCAGCGGTTTCCTCGCGGATCACAACCTGACCAACGCCGCGCAGATCCAGAAAAAACTCTCCGATGTCGCCCTGCAGGGCGGGCAGTATCTGGCGGGCAGCGCGTTTCTGATCGGCAAAGGGACGTTCGGCTTTGCCATTAGCTTCGGTATCATGCTGTATCTGCTGTTCTTCCTGTTGAAAGACGGGCCGTTCCTGGTGCGCCAGATCCTCGACTCCCTGCCTCTGTCCGATTTCGCCAAGCAGCACCTGTTCGCCAAGTTTGTCGGCGTCTCGCGGGCGACGGTAAAAGGCACGGCGGTTGTCGCGGTGGTTCAGGGCACGCTCGGCGGGATTGCGTTTGCCATTGCCGGTATCGACGGCAGCATCCTTTGGGGAGCGCTGATGGCCTTCCTCTCCCTGGTGCCTGCGGTGGGGTCGGCGATTGTCTGGGTTCCGGCCGCCATTTTCCTCTTCGCGACGCATCAGATCTGGCAGGGGTTGTTCATTGTCGGCTTCTTCGTGATTATCGTCGGGCTGGTGGACAATATCCTGCGCCCGCTGCTGGTAGGCAAAGACACCAAAATGCCGGACTACCTGATCCTGATCTCAACGCTTGGCGGCATGGAGCTGTACGGCATTAACGGCTTCGTGATTGGCCCGCTGATTGCCGCGCTGTTTATCGCCTGCTGGAACCTCTTCTCCGGTCGCGATCATGCGGGTAACGCCGAAGAGCTGGATGCCGCGTTTATTGAAGAAGGGAAAAATCCTCCAGATTTATAAACCGCTGACGATAACCTTCCCAACAGGCGGCGCTGTGCCGCCTTTTTTTTCGCCTTAAATCAAACGTTTTCTATAATTTGAAAGAACGCCATCCTTCTTTGGTCGTAAAAGGATCACCAGGTGCGAATCGCGACGATAACAAACTGGGCCTACGGTGCCACGGTCTGCCTGACCCTCGCTTCCGGCATCATCATGCTGATGGCGTCCAATGCTGACACCCTTGAGCGTCAGGCCGTTGAACAGCGGCAGAAATTTGATCAGCTTACGGAAGAAATCGAAATCGAAGTCTGGGCGCAGTCTGATTTAGCCCGCCTGTACGTGATTAAAAAAGATCCGCAGATCCTCAGGGAATACAACCAGTCAGAGAACAAGCTGAAGAGTACCGAACTCCGGCTGGAAAAACTGCAGGATGTCGGCGCGTCAGATGATGAGCTGTCCCTGCTGCATGAAGGGATAAAAATCGTCGATGAGCTACAGGACGAACAGCAGGTCGCCCTCACCCACACGGCGCAGGGAGAAGATGCGCAGGCCATCGCCCTGCTCTACGGTGCGCCCTATGAGCAGGAGCTGGAACGCGCCCAGAATCAGATCGAACACTTCCGCCAGATACTCGACAAGCGGGTGATCGCTTCCGTTCAGGAGGCAACCAAAAAATCGAAAACGCTGCGGACAATCTCTGAAATGATGGTTGGCCTGACCGCCCTGCTGTTCCTGTTTGTGCTTGGCTTTATCTTAAAACGGCGCGTGCTGCGCCCGGTGGTACGCCTGAGCGATGTGGTGCATCGCCTGGCGTCGCAGGACTATGCCGTAGAAACACCCAATTTCAACCAGATCGATGAGATTGGCGATATGGCGCAGGCGATTCGTATCTTTCGTGAAAATGGCCTTGCGAGGCAGCGTCTGGAAAAAGAGCGCGACGCCGACTGGGCCATCCGCGAGCTGCTGGCGCGCATGACCCAGCGGCTGCAAGGGTGTGAGAACTTTGCGGACGTGATTAACGTAGCGGAGCTGTTCGCCCCCAATATCGCGCCGGGAATTGCCGGGCGGCTCTATATCCTCGACCGCGATCCGTGGCAGATGCGCTGCGTCGCTCAGTGGCTTTCGCCGCCAGGAGAGGATACGCCTTTTCATCCCGATGAGTGCTGGGCGGTCAGACGTGGGCAGAGCCATCCTCCGGTGAATGGCGAGCCGGATATCGCCTGCTACCATCTGCCGGCGTCGCACACGCATACGTCGCTCTGCGTTCCTATGATTGCCCAGGGCGAAGCCATTGGATTGCTCTCCTTCCAGAACATCACTGCGGACAATGCCCCTTCCCGCGCCTATCTGGAGCTGATGGCTGAAGCGCTCGGCCTGGCGCTGGCCAACCAACGTCTGCGCGATGCCCTGCTGGAAAAAGCCCTCTTCGATCCGCTCACCGGCTTGCGTAACCGTCATCATCTGGAAGATACCCTGCGCACCCAAATGGCGCAGGCGGTGCGCAATGAAGAGCCGGTAAGCTGCCTGATGATCGACATCGACCACTTTAAAAGCATCAATGATCGCTTTGGTCATGAAGCGGGCGATCAGGTCATCAAAAGCGTGGCCTCCATCGTACAACGCGCCGTACACGACAGCGGGCTGGCATTCCGCTATGGCGGCGAAGAGTTTCTGGTGCTGCTTTCCGGCGTTGATGAAGAGGCAGCTCAGGCGTGCGCCAAAGAGATTTATAACGGCGTGCATGAACTGTCGCTGCGCTATGGGCTTTCAGAGATTGGCCCGGTGGATGTGTCGATTGGCGTCGCCAGCTATCCGCAGCACGCTCAGAGCGATAACCTGCTGCGCGCTGCCGACGTGGCCTTATACCGGGCGAAAGAGCTGGGCCGTTCGCGTATTGTGAGCTTTGGGATGCTGGAGGCGGGCTGACGGTGATTTTCGCGCCCTGAGCTTCACCGGTTCAGGCGCGCGTGATCGCCCAGAGCACCACAATCCCCAGCGCATTACTCCGCTTTTCCACGTACAGGGTAGAGTTGGAATAAACGTTACCCTTCGGGTTACAGATTCGGATCTCTTTTTTTAACTCCGGCTCGTAGACTTCTGCCCCCGAGCAGCTGTGGCGGGTACTGGATTCATACCGGTAAGGTTTGCTCCATGAGGAATAGTCTCCCTCCAGTAGCCAGGCCGTTGTAAAAATCACGAACATGGCAACCGGCAGGCTGCAAATGAAGAAGCCGAGGTATAGTTTTATCGCGCCAGCAACACGCTTGCCTTTCAGTCGTCCCTTTCTGATAAAAATAACCATCGGCACCAGCGCCAGCAGCAACGCCCCTCCGGCCAGATACTGCTCCCCGCGGATCGTAAGGTATGTCACGCGATAAACGTTAACTGACCAGACCACAAAACCAGATAGCAGGGCTATACCGCCCGCGATGAGTGGGAGCCAAAAGGTATAAGTCTCTTTTTTCATAGTGGACATATCCTTGTCATTTTTGGGTGGTGAGAAGATCAATCATCGCCCGGGTGGCCGCCGACTGGCGTCGGTGTGGCGCGAAGAGCACGGAGAACGGCCGCGACCGTCCACGCAGGTGTGGCAGCACCTCAACTAACTGACCGCGCTGTATCCTGTCGCGGACGATAAATTCATAGCTCTGGCAGATCCCCATCCCCTGCTCCGCCAGCGAAACCACGCCGAGTACATCGTCTGAGATTTCGATAGTTGAACCCGGCAGCCAGTCAATATCACGTTCCTCATCACGAAACACCCAAGGGGCAATGCGCCCGGTACGCGGCATGATAAAGGGCAGGCAGGTGTGACGAAGCAACTCCTCCAGCGTCTGCGGGCTCCCCATGCGGTGCAGGTAATCAGGCGATGCGACCAGCAGCAGCGCCGCGTCCTCCAGCTTGCGCGCAACTAACCCACTGTCGGGCAACTGCCCCAGGCGAATCGCCAGATCGAATCCCTCCGCAATCAAATCAACGTTGCGATTGGTGATGTTCAGCTCCACCTGAACGCGTGGATAGTGTTGGGCAAAGCGCGCCAGCAGCGGCGGCAGACGGTAGTGCCCGTAGGTGGTTGGAACGCTCATTCGCACGCGACCGGTCAGATCGCCTTCCTGGCCCCGCCCCTCGCGTTCGGCGTCATCAAGCAGTGCAAACGCAGACCTCGCCTGTTCCAGATAAATGCGTCCGGCCTCCGTCAGCCCCACGCGGCGGGTCGTTCGCTGTAATAACTGCCGTCCAAGACGCGCTTCCAGGCGGGAAACCGCGCGACTCAGGACAGAGGGTGTGGTGGAAAGGACAACCGCTGCGGCAGTAAAAGAGCCGTGTTCAACGACAGTAATGAAGACTTCAACGTCTCCGAGATAATCGAATTTGCGGCTCATTTTGCTCTTTCAGGAACAAATGTTTTTCAATCTGGCTAATTTATCCCCTCCGGAGTGATGAGTAAAGTGAGCTGCATTCATCATCAGAGGGTAAACACTATGGATCTTCAACTCACCGGTAAGACCGCGCTGGTTACGGGCGCAACCGCAGGCATTGGTTTGGCCATCGCCCGCACGCTCGCTCAAGAAGGGGTTGCCGTTACCCTTACCGGACGCGACCCGGCAAAGCTGCAAAAAGCCGCGGCCACCATCACCGACGCGACGCCTGACGCACAGGTCTCCACCGTTGTCGTTGACCTCGGTACCCTGGAGGGCGCAGAAGCCCTGTTCGCCGCCTGCCCTGATACCGATATTCTGATTAATAACCTGGGGTTCTACGAAGCCAAAGCCTTCGCGGATATTAACGACGAAGACTGGCTGCACATGTTCAACACCAATGTGATGTCCGGCGTCCGCCTCTCACGCCACTACTTCCCGCGCATGCTGGAACGGAACTGGGGACGGGTGATTTTTATATCGAGCGAAGTGGGCGCCTTTACGCCGCCAGACATGGTGCATTACGGCGTCAGCAAATCAGCGCAGCTTGCTGTTTCGCGCGGTATGGCCGAACTGACCCGGGGAACCGGCGTGACGGTTAACAGCGTGCTGCCGTCGGCGACGCGCTCGGACGGCATTATAGAGTACCTTCGCCAGACCGCGCCTGCGCTGAATATGACCGATCGGGAGATCGAAGCGCATTTCTTCCAGACCTACCGCCCCAGCTCGTTGATCGCCAGAATGATTGAGGCAGACGAGATCGCAGCGATGGTCGCTCTGTTAGCCAGCCCACTGGGCGCGGCATCCAACGGGGCGGCTGTACGCGTTGAGGGCGGCACGTTCCGTTCCATCCTTTAATGCTGAACTCACCGGAGCCTTTTCATGTTCATTCGCACCCGTAGTCTGTCCGCCATTGCGCTGGCGGCGCTGATCGCTTTCCCGAGTCTCGCCAGTGCGGCGACGCTCCAGCCCCTGGAACGCTGGCGCAGCTATGCTGGCGTGAGCTGGGATACCCCTCAGAATGGGCAAACGCCGACGCAGTTTTCCGGCTCGGTTAACGCGCCCATTGCCGGTATCCATTTTGATGCAAAGGGCCGGGCCTTTGTCAGTACACCCCGGCTGGTTTCTGCCGCCGCCCCCGCCACGCTGAGTATTCTGGATACGACTGTTCAGTCCGGCCCTGCCCGCCTGACGGCGTTTCCGTCACGCGAGGGGAACGCGGTAAACACCGATCCCGCGCAGAACCTGCGCAACGTGCTTGGCTTTTATATTGATCGTCAAAACGGCTGGCTATGGGCGCTGGACATGGGGTTTGTCGCAGGCGAAGCGGAGTCGCCCGTGGGCTCGCAGAAACTGGTCGTGCTGGATCTCAACACAAGCCGCCCCCTTAAACGTATCGCCCTGGATGGCGTGGCGGACCGCAAAGCCAGCTTCCTGAACGATGTGGTTGTCGATGAGAAACGCCGTGTCGCCTATATCTCCGACAGCGGCTCGCGGAGCGCACCGGAAAACCGCGTGGGCCTTATCGTCGTAGATTTCGCCACCGGCACGGCGCGACGCGTGCTCGACCGTCACCCTGCGCTACAGATTGAGCCGGGCGTCAAGGTGGTTTCACACGGTGCGGAGGTCTGGCCGGGTAAACCCTTATTAATTGGCATCAACGGTATTGCGCTCTCCCCGGATGCGGACACGCTGTACTGGACGGTCACTACGGGAACCCATGCCTGGGCAGTGCCCACGGCATTGCTGAGGCAGGCAGGGTCAACCGATGCGCAGATTGCCGCCAGTATCCAGGATCTTGGCGTGGTGGGCGGTAACACCGACGGTCTTGTAACCGATGCAAAGGGCAACCTCTATATCACGGATGTTACCCGCAACGGCATTGTCCGGTTTGATCCGAAGCACCGCGCTATGTCGCTTATCGCCGCCAGCGAAGACGTTTACTGGCCAGACACACCGGCAATCCGTCCGGACGGGGATTTGATCTTTACCTCGAGTCGCCTCAATGACCACTTCGCGGGAGCCGTTAAACCCGGAGAGGAACGCTATGATTTGTGGCGTTTGCCTCTCGGTGCATCACATAATACGGACGAATAATAAAATACCCGTGGCTGGATAATCGCGAACGATTATTGATGCGAGTCAAAGGAATGTGGCTGATTGACTAAAGAACAGGGTCAGGGAGTCGATATTTATCTGGATAGTTGTCAGCCTGTGTCTGCAGGCTGGCAACTCTGCCGGGCAAGATAAACGGCCCTTTTCGGCTCAGGATCATCCACGCAGCCACCTAAATAAAATTATCTCATGGAGAGAAAATGAAAGTTCGTCTTCTAGCGATTGTATCTGCATCCTTAATTCTTGCGGGCTGTGCTGGCTCGGTAAAACCCGACACCGTGAAAGCGGCAAATGGCAGCGCAATTGATATTTATAGCGTATCAGCACTACCGGAACTGAATGACAACCGTATCGCCGACAATACATTGCGCGAAGTGACCCCGACGCATGCCGCAGCCGGTATGGGGCTTGCCGTTCTCGGCGCGTTAACCGGTAACATTAACTCCGGTGACTTTGATAAAGAGAACTATAAAGGGACAGCGATCGAAACCCTGCAAAACCCGACGAACAGCTGGTTTGTTCCTAAAGCGAAACAAAATATCAGCAAGTGGCTGAACGAAAAAGGCAATGGCCACGTTTACAAGCAGCCGCTCTATATTGGTAAAGCAACCTGGGCGCTGATCTATAAAGACGCCACCGCGACCACGCCTCTCTATCAGCTGAAATATAAAGTCCTCTTCTATAAGCGCCCGGAAAGCGGAAATATGTTCTCTGCGTTTACGGTAGCGGAATGCGCCCCTACGCCAGTTGAAGCGCCACTGAGCGAGTGGAGTGCAAATAATTACCAAAAAGTGACCAGCCAAACTGAAAGCTACATGAAAAGCTGCCTGCTTGAGCTGGATAACCAGCTGCCGCGTTTGCTGAAGCTGTGATGTGATTTGCAGTACGGCCCGCTTCGTGCGGGCTTGTATCGGGTATGCTCATCCTGAAATACCATGGGGTTTCAGGATGAGAAAGATTAATACCATTAGCCTGACAACCCAGGCAATTAAAGGTGCCAAGAGTGGGCATACTTTTAATCAGTTGCAACGTGACAAAAAACGCTGTGAGACACCTACCGGCCTTTCATGATTTTATGCGCTTTCCATGCAAGGCTAATAGGTATGAGATACCAAACCGCAATAACGCCAAAAACTGCAACAGGTAAGTAATATAACAATAGAGAGAATGCATAGAAGACGGGAAGGAAAATCAACGGTGTCAGAATAAGAACCAGACAAATAACCCCGCCATAAAAACGCTTGCTTAGATCATCCACTAATGTTGAAAGCGTTTCGTTGGCATTTTCATCTCTGCTCAGTACGCCTTTCAGACGAGATAATTGCTTATTAGTGAAACCACTATCTTGCAGGTCCTTTTCCGTCAGTTCACTGGCCACATGCCCGCCTTGTTCATGATTATTATGCTTATAAAGAATAACTTGAAGGTGAGCCTTTTTAAACAGCATCGTAACTCTCTGGCTAGCGTTTGTGCATTACGTTCTCGCGGCCTGACAGATTCATTGCCCGGCGTCATGCCTGCCGGGAATACAACATTCTGGCGCCGCGCCTCCCCTTCGTGGGTGATGCTGCCAACTTACTGATTTAGTGTATGATGGTGTTTTTGAGGTGCTCCAGTGGCTTCTGTTTCTATC